>NZ_CP007481.1:300000-600000 GCF_000632985.1 Neorickettsia helminthoeca str. Oregon
TGTTAGTTCCATTGAAATTACTATCTTTTAGGCTGTACTGCAGTATCTATTTTGTCATCAGTCTTGCTTTCTGTTTTGCTATTTTCTGTGTCACACGTGAGTCTATGGAATCACATAAGGCACGAGCGTTAATGGAGAAATATTCAGTTCAAATAGAGTTCGTCACAGAGCAGGCAACGGAGTGGCTATACAAGAAAATTGCCGAACTCTATGATAAGGTGCTCGATAATGAATTCATAGAAAGAGAGATAAGCAAATTCAATGAGGAAAATGATGGCTTGTCTGTTTATTGGATCAAGCAAGAAAGTGATTTGAAAATTCTTGACAGTGTAAATGACGATGTATTGAGTCGTGTCTCTATAGGTAGATCTTTGTTACAGAAGAGCTTCGAGTCTACAGAAAGTAAATCCATTCTCCCTATTGCAGTCACAGTAAAAAGCTCCAGGAATGCTGGCATACTATTATTCCACGTTCCTCTTGCCCAAATCCAGGATTTAATAGAGGGAATCCTGGATTCAGATCGACGTATGAGCGTCGCCATCCTAAAGGAAAATATGGATGTCTTGTTAGCGATGAATCTGCATCAAAAAATAGATCTAACGGACGCATCGAATAGTAGATTGACGGACTTTATCAATCTGCTCAAGGGAAGATATACGAAAAGTACTGTCACGAAACTAGATAATTTCCCTATTAGCATATATTATTCCTACAGCGCTGATGTTGATCTCTTTTTACTTTCAGGTTTCAAGGGTGTCTTCTTTCTGTGTTCTTGCTGGTTCATGGTTTCATTGCTTGCCCATCTTTTTCTGAATAGTGAATTAATCAAATTATTGCGAGTGTATAAGTTACGGAATGTCAATCAGACATTCTACTTGAAGGAATTTGCTAATTTGCGTCTTCATGCCAGTCTCTTTCTGAACAAAATTAGAAGCTATGAGTCGGAGATCGCGAAATTAGTAGATGAAAATACAAAACTTCAGGATTTGAATAAGTCTTATGCTTTTGAGAGAATCAGGGTCAATACAGTCCTAGACGAGTTGACCGCAGAAAAGGAAGTATTGCTTATCGATAAGATGATTCTAGAAGAGAAAATAGATTATCTATCCCGAAAGGTAGAAAGAAATGCGGAATAGGTATACGGATGATGTTAGGAAGAATAGATTAAGTTTTGTAACCAGGTATCCCAAGAGGTTCTATCTGATCTTCGGGCTCATATTGTTACAACTTCTGTTGAATTTCGTGCTTCTTGGGGAATTCGACGCGACCAGCTTCTTGCAGAGTGATCAGGTGAGAGTGGTGTGTTATTGTGTAGCGGTCCTGACCTTTTTCTCGTTGGTATATAATCTCAAAAAGCTCCATCTTGTACTCGTAGCTGCTGAGTTCCAGAATATGTTTTACTCCAATGCAGCGAAGGCTCTTACAGCATTTTACATGATCATCACAGGCGAAGGCGAGCTCGTGTACAAAGACGAGAGAACCAAAGCAAATGAATTGAAGGATGTATTGGGTGAAAAATATGATGCAGTTATGTCTGGTATAAAAGAGGGGGTCTTATATCATCGATTTCATAATGGTTCAGAGGTAATCGAAATAATACCGATGATGAGGCCAAATGGCTATTTATTAATCACAGCAAAGGAAACCAGCGAAGAGAAAATCTATGATTCCCTTCTGGATGAAGCCGGAATATCAATGTACAAAGTTACTGGGATCTCCGTCCAGAATAGAGGTAAGTCATGCCTCGAGGCAATTGGGGGGAAAAATGTTTTCCTTAAAGAGGGACTCTACAAGTTCCCGACGATACACTCAGTAAATGCGCATAGTCACAATTTGTTTTTTAGAAATTACTCAACAAGGATCGATGGAAAGTATTACGGAATAATCATGCCTAAATTGGTTGAGATAAGTGAATTGGCTTCCAACACAGCAATTGGTGTTGCGTTTATGACTAAAGATCTCAAGGTTCTTGATGTGAATGATGCATTCCGTGAAGTCTTTGGAGGGAAATGTAATCTCGAACAATTTTTTCGGAGCAAGATAAATGACCTGAGCATTGACAGTTCGCCATCAATTGCTAATTTGACATTGGATAGTGGTGATAGTGTTAGAGCGTACCTCTCTGATTATTACGGGATCATTGTGGGGTTTTTTATCGATCTAACTGAACTGAGTGACTTGCAAAAGAAATTCCAGCATTCACAAAAAATAGTTTCCCTGGGTGAACTCAGCGGTGGAATAGCTCACGATTTTAACAATATTCTCACAGCGATCTTGGGTTTTGCGGAAATGCTTTTGGATGATGTGCCACTAAAAAGTAAGCATTATTACGATATCGCGCAGATAAAATACAGTGCAAAGAAAGGTCAAGCTTTAGTGGAGAAAATCCTAGCTTTCTCGAGAAATCAGACGCTGCATGCAGAAGTGTTGAATGTCAATGACGTAGTGAAATCAATGCGTCAATTGATGGAAAGGTTAGTCCCTGAGAATATTAAACTGAGCTTCAGAGCAAGCCCGAATCTGAAGAATGTAAAAGTTGACAAAACTCAACTTGAACAAAGCTTAATGAATTTAGTAGTCAATGCACGGGATGCACTTGAGTCAGGAGGCGCAATCGTCGTTGAGGTGAGGAATGTACTAGTGGATAAAAAACGCACTGTCCTAGTCGGAAGCCAAAATGAGGAAGTTGTATTAAAAGGGGAATATGTCAGTGTCACAGTGGAAGATAATGGTTCGGGCATATCCATGGATGTGCTTCCAAAGATCTTTAATCCCTTTTTCTCGACAAAAAGTGTGGATAAAGGTACCGGTCTTGGTCTCTCAACTGTGTACGGGATAATCAAACAGATGAGGGGATACATAAATGTCGAAAGTATCGAAAAACAAGGGTCCACTTTTACACTATTGATCCCAGTTTCATATGAAACCTTTGTCAAAAAGGAGGAAAAAATACAGGATGAATTGATTCCTTCTGCTGCAAGTAGTGGGGCAACGATACTCCTTGTCGAAGATGAAAAGATGGTGAGAAATTTTCTGGTGAAGGCTCTACGAAAGCAGTCCTTTAACGTCGTAGAATGCGAAAGTAGTCAAGTTGCCCTGAAAACTTTCTTAGAAATGAAGCAGCGAATAGAGCTAGTGATAACTGACATAGTAATGCCTGGAATAGATGGGCCGGAAATGGTAACTGCAATGAGAGAAGATAAGCCAAATTTGAAAGTGCTTTTTATGTCCGGATATACGCGTGATAAGCTTCACTTAGATGATCATAATCATAATGAGGATTTCATTGCAAAACCTTTTGAAGTCAATGAGTTGATCTCAAAAATCATGAAACTTATAGATAATGAAAATTCTGTTGTGTAAATGAAAGATAAAGTAAGAATCTCTGAATACTATCTTCCTTTATTGAAGGAGGTTTCAAGTGAGGTCAAACTACGCTCACATAAATATGCATTGAGGGCAGGCCTGGTGAAGCAGTGTGGTTCCGGACTATACAGCTGGCTGCCTCTGGGACTGAGAGTGCTGAAAAATATCGAAGCGATAATACGCCAGGAACTCGATGATAGAGGAATGTTGGAAATGTTAATGCCCTGTATACAGACAGCCAAGTTATGGGAAGAATCCGGACGATATTCAGATTATGGAAAGGAATTATTAAAATTCAGGGATAGGCATGACAATGAAATGCTTTTCGGCCCGACAAATGAAGAGGTAATTACGTCGATCGTTCGTGATAGCATCACGAGCTATAAGCAGCTTCCAAAGATACTATATCACATCCAATGGAAGTTCAGAGACGAAATAAGGCCAAGATTCGGTCTTATGCGTGCACGGGAATTTCTAATGAAAGATGCTTATAGTTTCGACGTGGATGAACAATCCGCAAGACTCTCATATGACAAGGTCTATCAAGCTTATTTGCGTATCTTCAATAGGCTTGGTTTAAATCCTATTCCCTGTAGAGCAGATGCCGGTGTAATAGGTGGAAATCTTAATCACGAATTCCATATTGCTACTGATGCCGGAGGGGAATGTTCAATCTTTTACCCTAGTGAAGTTGAGTCTCTAGTACAAGAATTCTGTAACACTGATCCAGGTGACGCTGCTGCAGTAAAAGCAATGACTGCTAGATTACAAGCCCTGGATTGTTTTACAGATGAATGTAAGGATTCCAAAGATCGTGTCATGGAAATGATTTCAACTAAACAAGGAATAGAGGTTGGACATATTTTTCTATTTGGGGATAAGTATTCTCTGCCTATGAAAGCGCAATTTCTCGATAAGGACGGCAACAGAAGCAATTTTTACATGGGTTCTTATGGAATAGGCATTTCCAGGCTTCTCGCGGCGATAATTGAGGTGCATTCTGATGAGAAGGGTATCATTTGGCCAGAATCCATTACGCCCTTCAAAGTTGGACTCATAAACTTGCATCAAGAGTCCGCTGCGCTGGCGGAAAATCTCTTTGCCAACCTGAATAACGTGATATACGACGATACTCTAGATAGCCAGGGCGTCAAATTCGCTAGAATGGATCTGATAGGCGCGCCATTTCAGATAATCGTGGGAAAGAGAAGCCTAGAAACCGGTATTGTCAATTTAAAATATCGTTTGGATTCAAGTGAAGAGAGCTGCATTCCTGACGAGCTGGTTTTGAGGTTTTGAGCGTTATATGCTAGAATCCGTGCCTGAGCTAGCCAACTTTTCAGAACCTTTAAATATCTACCATTTAAATATCTACCATGCTGTCTGACAGGAATGAACTGCTTCTTCGTATTGAAGTGCTAGAGCGAGAAAATCGTGAGCTGCGAAAGAGAGCGAACCTGAAAGCAATTTGTCTGCCATTTCTTTTCTCTGCTGTTGCGGCAGCTGTAAGTTTCTTTGTGAAGGTGGGAATTCCAGTTATATCAAGGCAGTGGTTCTCTGAAGGAAAGGAGTTTGCTGTTAGGATTACTATGTATGTGATGGCTCTTTGCATAGTCCTCCCGATTCTTGCTTGTGTTATAACCAACAGTGTAAACAATATTGCCGTCAGAAAGGCCATAGAACTCGATGAACCCGCGGTTCCAGAGGAGAATAGAGAGGGAAATGCTGTTCAGAGATGGTGGGCAAGATTTAGTGATACTCAGAATCTGGTGGTCAATTTGTGTTACTATTCAATTGCCTTGCTTGTAGCTGGATTCCTGTGTTTTGTCCAATACATAGCAGTCAAAGGAATAGCTGAGCTATTTAAGTCATTAGAGAAGAGTAGAATTGAAACAACCATTGTAGTGTCGATTGTGGTTGGTATTTGTACTGCTTTTCTTGGTGTACTATTTTCATCTTCACTACAAATGTTGCTTTATCATAAGAATCCGAAGTTATTTCCCAGTGAGTGCCGCGTGTATAAGTCTACTGGTAATGGTGACGGTATGAATGGCTCTGAGGAACCGAAGTCGTCTTCTACTGAGTGCCTTGTGCAGCCAATGCAGTCCTCTTTCTCTAAGTGTGTTGCGCTGTAGGTGGCGCTGTATAGTTATTTTAATGCTATGTATTTTCTTGGATGGTGTATAAAATAAGATATGGGCCAAGGATACACCTAATGTCATTGAAATCCAACATAACCAATAAAGGGAGTTCCGTTTTTATCAGGCCTTCCACTGTCTATCTAGGTCGGTACCTTATTCGGGAAACAGAGTATCACTTCTGGAGCTATACAATCAATATGACAAACTGCTCCTCTGAGGATGTAAAAATAATCGAATGCTGGGCTGAAGTGATTGATTCAAGAGGAATGGTGACGAAAGTTCGATCCGTCGATGGTGTATGGAACAAAATAATCAAGAAAAATGAAGCACTGGAATATGTGACTGGAGTATATCTCAAAAGTGTTTCTGGTGTCTTGCGATCCTGGTATGAGGTGGAGTTTCTTCAGAGCGATTTCGTGTTGCGCATCAATGGAGAATTGTGCTCTGTCGATGCGTCATTTGGAGATATTCTTCAATAGGAGTTGCATATAAGGCTTCTTGTACCTAATATTTAGGTGTAGCCCGTGGGTTTCCTATGTTTAAGAAGCTTGTATACAAATTTTTTCCTCCGTCTGCAGAAGGTGATGCTTCCATGTTGGACATACTCGGTGGTAAGGGCGCTAATCTTGCACAGATGTGTAATATGGGATTGCCTGTCCCACCTGGTTTCACGATTTCTTCCCGGGCCTGTGATTTGTATTATAAGGATAGGGAACACTTCAGGAGCTTGCTGGATGTGGAAGTGCAAAAGGCTTTCCATTCATTGGAGAGTGCTACAGGGAAAGTGTTCGGCTCTCCCACGAATCCTCTTCTCGTATCAGTCCGCTCCGGCAGCAGGTTCTCTATGCCCGGAATGCTTGACACAGTTCTGAATGTCGGACTCAATAACGAGATAGTTGCTGCTCTGGATAGTAAGTTCATTCTTGATAGCTATAGGCGTCTAATACAGATGTATGGAAATGTTGTCCTCAAAGTGGATTCGTATCATTTCGAGGAAGCACTATATGACTATAAGCACGCTAGATTGCTATTAAATGACAGCGATTTAAGTAAAGAACATCTACGGCAGATTATTGAGCTCTTCCAAGACATAATAGAAAAACATTCGCATGAAGGAATGCCGCAGGACGTCTATGCGCAGGTTATGAATTGTATAGAAGCAGTTTTTCAGTCCTGGAGTAATGAGCGTGCCAAGACGTATAGAATGATTCACAACATACCTGAAGAGATCGGAACAGCAGTGAACGTCCAAAGTATGGTTTTTGGAAATTTTAATGAGCACTCTGCTTCTGGTGTCTTGTTTACACGTAATCCGTCGAATGGACGAAAGGAGATTTTCGGAGAATATATCAAGAATGCCCAAGGGGAAGATGTAGTTTCTGGAGTAAGGACTCCAATGCCTATAGAGGAAATGCAATCCGATAATCCGTCTCTGTATAAGCAACTCTCGGACGTTTGTGATGTCCTTGAGAAGCATTATAAAGACGTCCAAGATATAGAATTTACCATTGAGGATGACGTTCTTTATGTACTCCAAACTAGAAGTGCTAAACGTTCCGCAGAAGCAGCTATAAAAATAGCCGTCGATATGGTAGGGGAGGGGCAAATCAGTAAACAGGAAGCAGTACTCAGGATAGATGCGAAATCTCTTGAAGGTTTACTTCATCCAAGAATAGATGATGAAGTAAATCATCAAATAATAGGAAGAGGTCTACCTGCCTCACCTGGCGCAGCATCCGGTAAGATAATCTTCTGCACAGAGGAAGCTGTGAAGTGTGCTCATAGCGGGGAAAAAGTAATCCTGGTGAAAAGTGAAACTAGTCCAGAAGATATCGCGGGAATGCATGCTGCAGTCGCGATTGTCACAACAAGAGGCGGTATGACTTCTCATGCGGCAGTAGTTGCAAGGGGTATGGGGAAACCTTGTATCTGTGCGCTTTCCGGTGGTAGCGTCGATCAATATTCTGGAATACTAAAAATCTCCCCAGATATCGTCCTGAACAAAGGTGATAGAGTTACGGTCGATGGAGCAAGCGGCAACCTTATTCTAGGTAGTGTAGCTACTTCTGAGTTTAATTTCTCGGAGGAGTTCGAGATCTTTATGAGTTGGGTTGATGAGTTCAAGAAGATTGGCGTCAGAGTAAATGCAGAGACAGAAGAGGACATAGAGGTAGCACTTAAGTTTGCCGCAGATGGAATAGGTCTCTGTAGAACGGAGCATATGTTTTTCTCTGAAGATAGAATAAATATTGTCCGCGAGATGATCATCGCAGAGGAATCACAGCAAAGAAGTGAAGCACTGAAGAAGTTACTTCCAATACAACAGGAGGACTTCGTTGCTATATTCCGTGGGATGCAAAGTAAGTGCGTGACAATAAGATTATTGGATCCACCGTTACACGAATTCCTTCCTTCAGATGAGGCGAGTCTAGAAAGTTTCAAGAAGCATTCTGTGTTAGCAGAAAGTTTTATTCAGAGGAGAATCAAGTCCCTCAAAGAAGAGAATCCAATGCTTGGACACAGAGGTTGTAGATTGGGTATATCCCATCCGGAAATATATGAAATGCAACTTCATGCTATCTTCGGTGCAGCGCAGGAAGTGAAAAATATTGCACCAGAGATAATGATCCCATTTGTAATGAATGCTGAGGAGCTGCTTTTGATTAAGCGACTTGTTGAGTCAGTGGCTGCTAATTACTCAGTTGAATACTCTTTTGGAAATATGATTGAACTACCTTCAGCTGCTATCCTCGCTAACAGAATTGCTGAGCACTCAGACTTTTTCAGCTTTGGGACGAATGATCTAACCCAGACAACCTTGGGTATTTCGCGAGATGACTGTGGTATGTTCTTAAATATCTACAAGGAAAAGGGGCTTCTGAAGGATGATCCTTTTGTTACTATTCAAACAGAAAACGTCGGTGTCTTAATAAGAGATGCGATCAACAAAGGAAGAGCAACTAAGAAAAATATCAAGATAGGTATTTGTGGGGAGCATGGCGGTGATCCCGATTCAGTTGAGTTTTTTGCCTCTCTGGGGGTGGACTATGTTTCTTGTTCGCCATACCGTGTTCCTATAGCGAAAGTTGCTGCCGCCCAATATGAGTTGAAGCACCGTGTTTCTGAGGCTGATCTTTGATTAGACTAGCATTCCTATAGTGAGGTCGGGTCCTACATACAATATACCTCCTCTTAAAGCAAAGAAATTCTTTCTTCTTGTTCACAGTCGTCAAGATGACGTCAATCTAATTGTTTGGATACGCTACCTCCCGCCGAAGTACTCAGACTTATGGATATAGTCTTGAGATTTTCCATGTTTCATCTGGTTGTAGCGTATACAAGAATCTCTTATTTAGTCTGTATTTGTCAGCAATAAAAAACTCCATAGAGTCTGGTTTTAAGCGGAATCCTTCCCAGTGCTCAGGACGCTCTATCTCATTTGTTGAATCTTCTAATTCCTGAATTTCTTTTAGAAAGAGATCTTCATCCTTTAGCTCTTGAGATTGCTTAGATAAGGCAGTTATAGCCTTACTCCTACGTG
Organism: Neorickettsia helminthoeca str. Oregon; assembly: GCF_000632985.1. NCBI lineage: Bacteria > Pseudomonadati > Pseudomonadota > Alphaproteobacteria > Rickettsiales > Anaplasmataceae > Neorickettsia > Neorickettsia helminthoeca. The sequence goes on from NZ_CP007481.1 coordinate 309,049, forward strand.
GACGTAAATTAAAATAGGCATCCGCCTTTTCTTTTTCCGCTAAGTAAACATCCCCGCGTACTGTGACCTGTTTGCTGTCCCAGTAAAAAACCATAGCCGCTTTTGGATTCTCTCTCAGATTTTTTCCCTTATTGCTGTTCACGTTCGTGTAGAAGGTGAATCCATCGTCGTTGACATCTTTTATCAGCACAGTCCTGGCAGAAGGTATTCCGGCTTTCGTGCACGTTGAGAGTATTGCGGCTGTCTTATCGGGTACATTGATGCTGTTCTGCCATAAAATGAATTGTGTAACAGGATTCGAATGCATTGTCTGGAATTCCTATCTTGCATACAGTTTAGATTCTGATTATCTTGAATGCAAATATTACTAAGTTGAGGTTTTTATGGACATAGCTGAGTACAAGAGTGTCATCGAAGATGCTTGGGAGAGTAGTAATTATTCCGATAAATCTCTTTTAAAAAGCATAGAAGCCGTAATACAGCTTATAGAAATGGGTAAGTTGAGAGTAGCGGAAAAGCAAGGTTCCTCATGGGAAACAAATCAGTGGGTGAAGCAAGCCATACTGATATACATGCGGATCTCCGAGAATAAGCTGATCACATACGGGCAGCCTGAGAGCAGCTGGTTTGATAAGATCGATCAACGATTTATGCTCTGGCAAGAAGAAGATTTCAGCAAGGCTAAAATAAGAGCTGTCCCTGGTAGCTTTGTAAGAAAGTCAGCGTATATAGGTACCGATGTTGTGATTATGCCATCTTTCATTAATGTTGGTGCTTATGTTGGTGCTAAGACGATGATAGATACGTGGGCGAGCATCGGCAGCTGTGCTCAGATTGGTAAGAATTGCCATATCGCAGGAGGTGTTGGTATAGGAGGTGTCCTGGAGCCACTGGCAAGTAATCCCGTCATTATCGAAGACAATTGCTTCATAGGTGCTAGGTCCGAAATAGTAGATGGTGTCCTGATAGGTGAAGGGTCCGTGTTAGCTATGGGATGTTATATAGGTCCTTCTACTCGTATTGTTGATAGGGCTACCAACAAAGTCACTTACGGATCGATACCCCCCTATTCCGTTGTGGTTCCTGGGAGCATTCAGCTTAAAGATGGTATTTCGATCTCTTGTGTCATCATAGTTAAGCAGGTCGATGAAAAAACTAGAGCTAAAGTCCAGATAAATCAGCTACTGCGCTTCCAGAGTACAGCTCCAGGGGAATCGCTTTCTTGAAGTATCAACGATCACGAGACTTTCCTGGCTAAGCAATAGAACATTCTCTTTTGCTGCACTCACTCGGAGTGTTTGTGATACAACTTTATACCAAGTTTAGTCTTTGTTTACATTACCTGCTCTATCCTATAGATCCTACTCAGGAATTTTTCTTTTCCATGACAAGCAGCATAGACAACATTGATGAATCCAAAGTTATTTCTTTTGTTCGAACTCCGGCACTACTTCTGCATTTTAGTGAATATGTCCTTGCGAAACCTAATATCGTGGAGAAGTTTGTGATTGAGCAGAATGATGAAAATGTTGACATTATATTCCTGTTGCTCTTGATTAAGGCATTTGTCGAATTCAAGAAAGGTTGTTCTTGTCTTGTCGCCGAAATCATGCTTGGGTGTGCGCAATTCGATGATAAAACAGTAAAAGAGCAATCATTCTTTACAGGGAAGGAAGGTTATATATCAGAGCATCTACTAGGAAACATCGCTAAAGAATTCTTCCTGAATAGCAATTCAGCTGCAGAGAATCGGGGGTACAGCAATTTTGTAGATTTCTTCGAAGATGCTTGCAAGGAAACATCAAAATTTTTAGCTATTTTCGAAACAAAGAGGGTCGTTGTGACAGTTTTCCTTGGAGTGCTCATAGCATTATCAAAGCGTCAGAGTCCCGAAGTAATTATAGAAAAGCGCGATACATCTGAAGCAGTTAAAAAATTGCATGAGTTTTATGATGCCATAGCGGAGGAACTTTCGTTTGAGGAGTTTTATTTTTTCTACAGATATTGCATTTTGAGGGGTCTCTCACCGATTGCCTTACCTGTGAAAATCAAGAAGATCGCCAAAAGTGTTCCATTGATAGGCTCCTTGCTTGCATGCGTTAAGCGAGCTGTTTTATGGTTTCGTAGGTTTACTTAACTCTAGTGTAAGGACTGGCAATTTTTAATACTTAGGCTACCGTGCAGTGGCATAGAAGAGTCGAGTAAGTATCTCGCTTTTGAGTGAGCTGTTGTTTGTCTGATTATTAGCTGGAATGTGACAGTATAGAGGGGCTGCTTTGGGATGGGAGTGTCGTTTTACCTATTGATCGCGCTCTGTGGTGCAACAGTAGAAAAAAAATCTTCTATCTTAGATAACATTCTCTCAGACGAGCTTTCTCCACATATTTCGCATCTGAACTCAGCGGAGTTTTTATATGTCGCGCTGTACCAGAGAACATGTTTTCTTGCGATCCTTACACCTGTTTCTTCACCGTAATGGTTGACCATTGCCCTTATGTGTCGTGTGATTATCTTGACTTTTTCTTGAATATTGGGTTCCGCTAATCTTTCCCCAGTTTTTAAGAAATGTAGTATGTTTCTTATGATCCAAGGCTTTCCATATGCTCCACGTCCTATCATGATGCCATCTGCGCCAGATTCGGAAAACGCTTTCTCGACGTCGTCATAAGTTTTTATATCGCCGTTTGCTATCACTGGAATCTTTACTGCATTTTTTACTTCCCCAATGAAATTCCAATCTGATTTTCCTTTATACATTTGAGCACGAGTCCTTCCATGAATGGTAATCATCTTTATTCCAAGATTTTCTGCGATTTTCGCCAGTCTTGTAGCATTCTTATGATTTTCATCCCATCCGGTGCGCATTTTTAGAGTCACTGGTATTTTGACTGCATTTACTGTAGCTTCGAGAATTTTTGCCGCATGGAGTTCATCTTTCATCAGATAGGAGCCTGCATAGCCGTTCACGACTTTTTTCACTGGGCATCCGAAATTAATGTCAATGATTCTAGCTCCCATTTCTTCATTCATTTTGGCAGCCTCTGCCATTACATCGGGTTCGAAGCCGGCTAACTGGATTGCAGTGATATCCTCATTTTCTGAGATAGCAATTTTCTTAATAGTATCCCTGGTTTGAAGGATCATTGCTCGGCTTGCAACCATTTCGGAGACGACCAAGCCGGCACCGAAGGTTTTCACAAGACTACGATAAGGCATATCCGTTACCCCTGACATTGGTGCAAGGATCACATTATCAATCACCGTTTTGCCGTCTAGATGGATCTTCATCGAGAGCTTTCAGAACGCTATAATCCGTGAGATCGGAGCCTATGGGGGTCACAGTAACGTAACCACTGCTCAGAAACTGGCAGGACTGAGGCGATCCAGTAGTTTCAATCGTAATATATTCTTCATTGTCTATTGAGTGCGTGGATATTGCAATAGCAGATGCATCTGTGGCTTTTTTCTCTTCAGTGTTGTACTGCTTTACATGTTTTATTCCAATGATCCTCTTTGAAGGCAAATTGATATTCAGAACACAGTTCTTGAAAGTTTGTCTATTTTCGAGCACTCCGAGAATATAATCTTTGAGATGGGAACTATGTACGTTCCACCGGATTCCTACTCCGGATTCATAGAATTGGCTCAGAGCAAACGATGGTACTCCAAAGAACATTCCTTGCATTGCTGCTGCGACTGTGCCTGAGTACATAGTATCTATTCCCAGATTAGCACCAATGTTCACTCCTGAAAACACGACTTCCGGTGTACCATTCCCGGTACATCGTGGATCATAAAATGCAGTAATAACACAGTCTACAGGTGTACCATCAACTGCGAATGTATTATTTTCTATTTCTTCGATTTTTAATCTCTTGTGTATGCTAAGTGCATGCCCTGAAGCTGTTTTATCTGTTTTCGGTGCAACTACGACAATATCACGGAAACCCATACTTAGAATTAATTCTCTGAGTAATCTCAATCCTTCCGACGTTACCCCATCATCGTTTGTCAAAAGTACGCGCATCTTTCTCTCTACACCTGTGCCAATTATGCGATCTTAATTTGGAGACTATATTTGATTAGAATGGTGACAATACAACTACTCGTTCTATTCTACCTGAATTCGCAGCACAGTAGAAGCGCAGATAATGAGACTTAAAACTTCCATACTGCAGGTCGATAAATGTATATACGTCTATTCAGGTGAGCTTACATCATATTCGTGTATGTGTGGTACATGGATATTACCTTATTTAGGTGAGTCTTCAGCTATTCAAAGGTTCAATAATGTCCTGCGGCTTGGTTAGTCCATTAAGCCTAATATACTGAATTTGGCACAATATCTTCGGAGAAAGAGTGAATCTGGTTTTATTCATTATGATGGATTTCCTAGATTGCTTGGAATACAATTCAGAGTATTAACAAGTGCGTTCTTTCTATGACTCTCAATAGCTATCCGATCGTTGAACATGAATACGATGTTGTTGTAGTTGGTGCGGGTGGTTCAGGGTTAAGAGCGACTTTAGGTATTGCTAGCCAGGGCTTGAAGGTCGCATGTATATCCAAGGTATTTCCTACGAGGAGTCACACGGTTGCTGCTCAGGGTGGAATAAGTGCAGCTCTGGGTAATGTCAGCGAGGATGATTGGAGATGGCACGCATATGATACGGTGAAAGGTTCAGATTGGTTGGGAGATCAGGATGCAATCGAGTACATGTGTAAGAACGCGGCTGAGGCCATAATAGAGTTGGAAAATTTCGGTGTACCATTCTCCAGGACTGCTGAGGGAAAAATTTATCAGCGTCCTTTCGGAGGTATGACTACTCACTATGGAAATGGAAGTGCCATACGTACTTGTGCAGCAGAAGATAAGACTGGTCACGCTATACTACATACGCTTTATCAGCAGTCTATAAAGCATAAAACCACGTTCTTTGTGGAGTATATAGTCCTGGACTTATTGATGGATGGTCAGGTATGTAAAGGTGTAATAGCTTGGGATCTAAAAGATGGATCCTTGCATAGATTCAGAGCGCATATAGTTGTCATCGCTACCGGCGGTTATGGTAGGGTGTACTTCTCAGCTACTGGCGCACACACATGTACTGGAGATGGAAACGCATTTGTTCTACGTGCAGGATTACCTCTCCAAGACATGGAATTTGTTCAGTTTCATCCTACTGGCATCTATGGTGCTGGATGCCTTATCAGCGAGGCAGTCCGAGGTGAAGGGGGTTACTTAGTCAACTCAGAGGGGGAGCGCTTCATGCCTAGATATGCTCCTACTGCTAAGGATCTTGCATCTAGGGATGTCGTCAGTCGCTCCATAACTATGGAGATCCGGGCTGGTAGAGGGGTAGGCCCGAAGAAAGATCATATCTTCCTTCAGGTTTCCCATTTAGATAGGGACATCATAGAAAAAAGGCTTCCGGGTATAAGTGAAACCGCTCGTATATTTGCAAACGTGGATGTCACTAAAGAACCTATCCCTGTACAACCAACCGTGCATTATAATATGGGTGGAATTCCGACAAATCGTCATGCTGAGGTACTTACAGTAGATGGGGATGATAAAGAAAAAGTCGTACCTGGTCTGATGGCAATAGGTGAAGCGGCATGTATTTCTGTGCATGGTGCGAACAGACTCGGTTCTAATTCCCTATTGGATCTTGTGGTCTTTGGTAGAGCTGCCGCAATGAGAGCTAAGGAAGTCATAAAACAAGGTGAAAAGCATTCCACGATTAGCGAAGAGATCACTGATAGGATACTTGCACGCTTTGATAAGTTCCGCCATGCAGATGGTGCTTTCTCGACTGCGATATTGAGGAAAAAAATGCAGTCCATCATGCAGGAGCATGCTTCAGTATTCAGAGTGCAAAGTGTTCTAGATGAGGGTTGCAGAAAAATGCGGGAAGTCCTTAAGGAATTGAAAGAAGTGAAAGTTACAGATCGCTCACTAATCTGGAACACTGATCTTGTAGAGACGCTCGAGTTGGATAATATGGTTGGACAGGCAATTGCGACTATAGAGTCTGCTTCTAATAGGAAAGAAAGTAGAGGCAGTCATGCCAGGGAGGATTATCCTGAAAGAAACGATAATGATTGGTTGAAGCATACGTTATTTTGGCTTAATCCGGGTAGCGGTAAGACAAAATTTGATTATAGACCTGTGCATCTCCAACCTATGACAAATGAAATAGAATCTTTTCCACCTAAGAAGAGAGTCTATTAAGATATTCTCCGGCCTGCGAAGAAGTCTCCACTTTCCTGGAAGGAAGCTGGAATCTCCTTTCTTCTTATGAATTTCATGTGACAGCCATAACTGCACGATTTCTTGTGGGTCACAGATTCTTCTACGAGTTGCTCCGTTCCTAGCTTGTTCTGGGTTTTATAGTGTTTCGCTTGCGAGGACAATCTTTAACAAATTGTTTTTTTCTACGTTCAGCTCTCTTTCTATTGCTAGTACCTCGCTTATTTGAAGCCACCTGTAGTGCCAGAATATCTTAGATTTCTCCAGATTTTTTAGTAGTACTTTTTCTGTCTGAAAAATCTCTTTATCCAGGAGTCCGTGGTGATACTTTATTATCCTGCTGAATGAAAAACAAATGAGCCTTTTTAAAACATCGTCTGGGAGTTTTCTCTGGAACAGAGTCTGATCTCGTGCTGATTCTAGCAATTCCCTATAGTGGCTGATCAGGATAGAGTCCTCATGTGACTCATCAATATACGGAAAGTGTAAATTAAAGCAGCGTGACCGGATTGTGCTGATCACTTGATGTGCATGTTTCGTGATGATTATGATTGTCGCAAGTTGATTTGTCTCTTCTAAGATTTTTAACATCGCATTTGCTGCACTGAGTGTCATACTCTCAAAATGACTGATAATGATCACCTTCTGCGTACATGAACTAGTTGTCAATCTGAGAAACTCAGTGATTTTTCTTGCATGTTCGATCTTCAGAATTTTTTCCTTGAGTATCAGTAGGTCGCCGATTGCATTCTCTGATTTGAGTATCCATTTTGCATAGTTGTTTGCAATTTCGAAGATATTGTCCACGTGGATACCTGTGAAAAGCCAAGCATGTGATTTCTTATATCCTGCAAGTAGGATTTTCTTCTGAGCTTTGTACATACTGATTCTCGTTTGATTAATTCTAATCATTCTACAGGGTATGCGATAGGAGTCTCTCATTTTCGTGGTCTCATGCCGGATATCTGACTAGATCGAACCCACATGAATATGTGAATCAGGTTTATTATGCCTGTCCGATCTAAAATGACATCCTCTCTGATAGTAGTTTATTAAAAATTGCTGGGATAGAATTCTCAGGAAGATTGAAAAAGAGTTTATGGTTAAAGCACTTCTTATAAAGAAAACCGGTGGTCCAGAGGTTTTGAAGCCTACGGAAATTAAGTTCAGGGCGCCAAATAAGAACGAGGCTTTAGTTAAGCACACTGTAATTGGTGTGAACTATATAGACATCGAGCAAAGAAGTGGTTTTTATAATTTACGTGAAAATGCTAGTAGACTGAGATTACCTGCAATTGTTGGGTGTCAGGCGGTTGGTGTTGTCAAGGCTCTAGGTGAAGGTGCGAGTGCCGATGTCAAACCAGGTGATAGAGTCTGTTACACTAGTATACCTTATGGGGCTTATTCCGATGAGAGGGTCATACATCTAAAGTACCTACATAAGATCCCTGACTATCTTTCGGATGTCGATGTGGCGGCGTGCTTACATACTGGAATGTTATCTTTTTATCTCACATGTAGAGCTTACCTCGTAAGAGATGGCATTACAGTGATGGTCCATGCCGTGGATACGGATGTCGGGGATATGTTATGTCAGTGGATCAAGGCTAGGGCTCCTGAGTGCAAGATCGTGGGTACAGTGAGCTCACGAAGAAAGATTGAGAGTATTAAAAATATCAGATGCGATATGCTGCTCAACTACTCGGATGATTTGGAAGTTCTAAGAGAAAAGGTCCAGAAGTTTACTCGTGGATACGGCGTCAGCGCTGTCTATGACTGCATTGGTAAGGATACTTATTTATTTTCTCTTAATTCTCTATGTACTTTTGGTATATATGTTCTGTATGAACAAAGGTCGGGTGAAATTCCACCAATGTCCTGGAAAGCTTTCAGAGCTAGATCTTTGTTTTTCACTCATCCTTCATTGTTCCACTATTCTCGGAATCATATGGAATCTGTGCTGGCTGTTGCAGAGGTGTTTCACTATATGAAAACTGGAAAGATTGTTCCAAACATCGCGAACAGGTACAAAGGCTTGGAGCAGATACATGTAGCACATAAGGAGATCGAAGCTGGTAATGTCAGTGGTGCGACAGTAGTCTTGCTTTGATGTCAAAGCATGGTTGTTGGCACTACTCGCGGAGGTCTCTTTAATGAATTTCTCATCTGCGCGGAAGTGATTAGAAATCTGCGCCCATTGTGTTATAAGTATTATAGAAGTGGTCGGCTTGGGACCGGATCACGTTCATCGAATGTATGAGAAGTGCTGTGATATATATGCCGAGCGCTAGTGTTGTGCAGTCTGGCCGTGGCAAACGTAAGTGGGTTCTTAAATTCGTTTCTCGTAGGGGTAAATACCAGGAAGCCTTGATGGGATGGGTTGGTAGCTTCGAAACAAATTCTCAGGTGTCGCTGGAGTTTAGTACACTTGAGTCGGCGGAGTCCTATGCGAAAAGGAATGGTATCCCTTATAATGTTATCTATCCTCAGGAGTCGCATATGAGGTTCAAGTCTTATGCAGATAATTTCAAATAGCAGTGTTTTGTGATTTTATAATTTCTGGTGCCGGACTTTCAGGGGTGCTAGCAGCTCAGTTACTGAAAAAGCTCGGATTTTCCTACTATATTTTTGATAAAAGCAATGGTTCCCGCGTTGATTACAGAACCAGTGCCATAAGTTATGAATCAGCAAGATTTTTCGAGACATTGGGATTATGGGATGCTATTGCTCCTTCTGCCGTACCAATATTGGATATATACACTTTTCAGGAGAAAAGTGCCTCTTTTCTTCATTTTGAAAGTGGTGATGCGGATATAGATTCGCCAATGAGTTATGTAGTACCTAATCTGGTTCTGCAGGATGTCCTATATAGGGGAATCGAAATAAATTACGCGCAAGCCTATGAAAAGATAGACTATTCCCATGACAGAGTGCGTGTGAATTTTCAGGATGATACTATAGTCGAGGGTAGGTATATGCTAGTCGCAGAAGGAAGGAATTCCAATACTGCGGGTTTGCTTGGATTCAAAATGATTTCCGCTGGTTATAGGCAGGCCTGTGTCGTCTGTAATCTCAGAAGTACTGGCAGGGAACATTATAATATTGCCGTTGAGCTGTTCCTAGAGGGTGGACCGTTCGCGCTCTTGCCACTAAGTAAGAAAACGGATTTTTCTTTGATCTGGACAGTTAAGTTCCCTTTTGCTGAGACGCTTAAAAACATGGATGAGCAGCAGTTCTTGGGGGAAGTACAAAAAATTTCCGGTATTGAATTCAAAAAAGTTTTAACGCCTCGAATTTCTTATCCGCTTTTACTGAGTTTCTGCATAAGTCCTCGTAAGGGTCCAGTGATTCTTATAGGGGATTCGTTTCACGCTATACACCCAGTCGCAGGACAGGGTTTTAATTTGGCGGTATACGATCTAAGAGATCTGTACAATGTGCTGAATAAATATGGTTTGGATGCATTCGATGGTCTGATTGACACCTACATTAGTAAGAGGAGAAAAAGTGTTCTTTCGATGGTTGCCTTTACTGATTTTCTCGTTAGGTCGTTTTCCGGAAAATCCGTACTTATGCGCTGTGCTAGAGGTTTAGTACTGGACTTCATTGAATCAAATATGAAATTGAAGCGCTTCTTCGTGACTCGTGCTGCTGGTAAAGATCTATAATTGCCTTGGCTGGACTAGTTATTCTTGTATATGACATCTCTCAGGATAGGGACGCGCTCCTCACCTCTAGCTTTAGCGCAGACGGAGATAGTGAGAAAAGCGCTAAGCCCGTACTGCAAAAAAATCGAAGTGATTCAAGTGAAAACTTCTGGTGATGCTACTGATATTCCCCTGACAGAGATAGGTGGGAAAGCCCTATTTCTAAAAGAATTGGAGGGTTCTTTACTCAAAGATGAGATAGATATTGCAGTCCACTCGATGAAAGATGTTCCTGCTTTCTACCATCCAGATCTGCAAGTCGTGCCGGTCTTGAAGCGTGCTTCCCATAATGATGTATTTATTTCCTTTTACTATTCGAATATGGCTTCCATGCCGGATGGAGCGAGAATAGGGAGTTGCTCTCCTAGGAGGGTGATTCAGCTTGATAGGAGATTCCAGAGCACTCCGCTTAGAGGGAGTATTGGCACGAGAATAGAAAAAGCTAAGAATCTCGATGGTATTATTCTTGCTCTTTGCGGTATAGAGCGCCTTGGTATCACGGATTTTGTTTCCGAGGTGCTACATGAGGACCTCATGATCCCTGCTGTAGGACAGGGAACACTCGCTGTCGAATTAAAGCGGAATAATCACTGGGTAGCTGAGTTGATCTCAAAGATTTTCGATGAGGAGACAACTACTTGCGCTATAGCTGAAAGGGCTTTCCTCGAGGAAATTAATGGAGACTGCAAGACTGCACTTGGTGGTCTTGCAACGATGCGAGGAGACATTTTACATTTCAAAGGGATGCTGGGAAAGGGTAATCAACCGTTTTTCGTTGAGAAGTCTGGTCCAGCCAGAGATGCGGCTCGGATTGGTAGATGCGCAGCGTCAGAATTGTTGACGAAGCGAGCTCGTGAGTCCTAGGTATGTGGAGAGTCGTCTGCAACTTACGGCAAAACTGCGAAAAGCAACATTCTCAGACAGAAATGCTTGTGTGTAATCATAACTTTCTCTTAAGCAGAGCTGGAGAAATCCCGGCAATGCATTCTCGTTGGAGGAATAGTTTATATGTTTTCCACGTATAAGGGTAACTTTTCCTCAAGCAGAGTTGGAGAAATCCCGAATTCTGGCAATGCATTTTTGTTGGAGACGCTACTATACTTTAGCATTCTCACCTGTTCGCACGTCACTATTGGAGCAGTTCTACCATAAAGCAGTTTGTTCATCGGCTTGAATAGTGAAAACCCAATTATCCTTGCCATGCAGAATATCAACCAGTATGGTACATGGAGGCATAACATCTTCATTTTCAGATTCTCACGAATTATTGAGCATATTTGTCCCAATGTATACTCTTTCGGTCCGGTGACTGTATAAACCTTATTTCTCAGATTGTCATCCTGAACTACTCTACATACAAATCTTGACAGATCGGCTACATATACCGGTTGAAAGACCGCTTTCCCGCCCAATGGTAACGGTATGATACGTAATCGTTTGCCCAGCTTTATAAATGAATTAATGAAATTATCTTCTTCACCGAAAACAACACTCGGCCTTATTATGATGCTATCAGGGAAAGCTGCCCTTACAGCGTTTTCTCCTTCGATTTTACTTTTTCCATAACGTGTAGTTCCAGCGCAGCCAACCAGTGCAGAGAAGTGGATGAATCTTTTTACACCGCACTCCGCCGAAATCTTCGCCAAAGCTCCGCACGCCAAATTATTGATCTCATCCATCGAGGAAGACGAATTTCCACCTAAAATAGCGACTAGATTTATCACAATCTCAGATCCCATAATGCTGGTGCGTATATCATCAGGATTTCTTATATCACCTCTGCGAACCGAGATTTGCCCTAGATTTCCTGATAACTTTAGTTCTTTCTCCTTGATCATCGAGCGCGAGACAACAGTGATCTGATAGTTCGCTTTAGCAAGTTCTCTTACTACATAAGGCCCTATGAAGCCGCTTCCACCGAATATAGTTATTTTTTTCATGGTGTAAAAAATAAAAATACCCGAGCAACCGTTTCCAGCTTCTTAAACTTGAGACCTGTTCGTATAGGTGGAAACGGCAGCCGCTCAAATCACGATGGACGTGAGTGTTTTAGTCTCCTTCAAGTTTTTCGTAGCTCAAAGTTTCGAGGCTTTTCACGCGTAGCCCAGGCATAGGATAGTCTTTCACAGTCTAAAACAGAAAGCAAGGTATCTGACTTGGTAGCACGTTTCCAGTATTTCTTTTTATGGATATTGTAGTGGTTCAATTAAGGTAAAACGTCTACTGCTACTCGAATTGAGTGGATCGGTGATCGAAATTGCCTCGTACGAGAAGAATACCTTTTGTCGTGAGTTTACTACTTGAGTTATTGTATCTCTATTCTGTTAGGCTAATGCGTGTTTACTTTCGGTAATTTTCCGTAGCGAATCAGAGGATTCAAGTTATGAGTCGTACAAGATGGAGACCTCATCCGCTATTAATCTGGATATTTTCCTCTCTATTTCTAGCTCAATGATTGCCTTTAGAAGAGTGCTTTCATTGAGATAAAGTCTGTGCATCAGTTCATACATGGAGACAGGAGTTAGTTCTAGTTGTTCTAGGATTTGAGCTTTGGTGTTTTTTATTTGTTCGGCATCATCTTCAAAGCTGCTGAAATGTGTGAATCCTTCTTCAGCATCCAAAAGAGTTAGATAATCAGTTGTCCTGCTTGTGTTGCGCAAGGTATTCAATACATCATATACATCTTCGATTAGTGTAGCACCCTGTTTGATCAGTCTATTGCCACCTGCAAATCTTTCATCCAATGGTGATCCAGAGGCGACAAAGATGGGTCTCCCTTGTGCTAAGGCGTATTGTGCCGTGAGAAGAAGTGAACCAGGGCTCTCAGATGCTTCGATTACTACTATGCATTCTACCAGTCCTGAGATGATGCGATTTCTCCTAGTAAAATGTATAGATTATCCGCGCTCTCCAAAAGGGACTTCTGTGATTACTAAGCCACCATTGTTGATGATAGAGTCTTTGACTCTCAACTGGATAATAACGATCTATGCCAGTTCCTATTGCAGCGATAGTCGGTAGACTCTTATTGATGATGCTATGAGCTGCTGCATCTATACCAGTAGCTAAACCAGAAACAATGCTGAATCCTTCATTTGCCAGATCAAAAGCGATTGAATAAGCAAAATTGCAACTATTTGTTATTGCATTCCTCGAGCCTATTATTCCTATGCTGGGTTTTCAGTAACTCCACGTTTCCTTTGGTCGCAATGATAGGTGGTGCATCCCTGATTCTTCTGAGCTTGGAACTATATTTTTCCTCACACGACACGATGATGGTGCCATCGAAATCTTCAACTGCCTCTATTTCTTTCAAAATTGCAGTTTTTGTAGGTGAATTGATTTTCTTGCTTGTACGTTTTTGCAGCGTCGAAACCTGTATCAGAGCGTTCTCTGTCGTTTTGCGCAGTTTTAGCATCGAGTAGAAAGTAATCTCGCCTACTGTCCTGGATAACTGCATCAAGGAGATCAAGTCATTTCGAGATAAATTCTTAATAATTATAAAGTATTTCTAATATACTCTGCGTGAATTGTAAATCTTGGATGTATTTCTTGGCGTTAGCACCTTCTTAATTGCTATATACTAGAATCGATGTAAAGGGAGGAGTTGTGTTCCATATGAATCAGAATTTCGTTGAGCGTCGCATCATGGGCCAGTTATGTGAATACTGGAAACAGATTCAAGGTGGGAATAAGTTTCCTAAGAAAAGTGATCTAGATGTTGACGAGATAGGCCATATAATGCCTTACTGTGTGGTTGTGGATGTTCATCAGGATGATGGGAAGATAGATTATCATGTTGGATATGTTGGTTCCAAGGTGAGGCAGTTTGCTGACAAGGGTATTTTTCATGAAACGTTCATACAATTTGTTTCACCAGATACAGAAACTTTCCAGGAGTACTTGGATGAGGTACTCGAAACTCAAGAGCCTATGACAGATTCAGGTGAAGCACTAAATGGCAATCAAGAAGAGGTCAGATTTAGACAATGCATCCTGCCACTCAGCGATGATGGGGAAAAGGTGACCTCAATGATCTGCGCGGTAAACTGCAAAATCTACTAGGTCAACGCAGATAAGAAAAAAGAACTGGATATGTGACTCCTACGGGAATCGAACCCGTGTTTCCACCGTGAAAGGGTGATGTCCTAACCGCTAGACGAAGGAGCCAGAAAGCGCTAAAGCACGGGACAAAGCTTAAGCTATACTGGCTTTGTTGTCAATATTGATAGAAATTAAACCTCTGAAGAAGCATCCTCTTCGAGATGGCGCCTCTTTATTTTTAGTGCTTTTTTTGTTGCCATGTCGAATTTAAGCCTAGATAAATGAGATATGAAAAGTTTTCCGTCGATATGATCAATCTCATGTTGTATGCACCGTCCCAGCCAACCGTTTGCCTTTAAGACAGTCTCTTTTCCATCATAACCCAGATACTTAACGGTGATTGCATCAGGACGGCTTACTTCATATTTCTGTTCCGGTACAGACAGGCATCCCTCATAAGCGAGAACATGATTTTCGGAGAACTCAATTATTTCAGGATTAGCCATGTAGTACGGGCCTCCGCAACTCGTGTAATCAGGATGGTCAAGTGGTGAATAACGCCATTCCTTTCCTTCTGAGATGTCGACAACGATGATCCTCTTCAGTACACCAACTTGAACCGCCGCTAGACCTATTCCACCGGATTCATACATTGTTTCGAGCATATCATCCATGAATTTTTTTGTTTCGTTACATACACTATCTACAGGTTCGGAGACCATCTGGAGCCTTGGATCGGGAGCTATGACTAATGTTAATAATGTCACGAGAAATTTCTCAGCGGTGAAAATACATACGCCAGTGTATTATGTAAGAACTTTTATGTAAAGATTTACCAGACCCTTAAGTGAGGGGATCACAAGCGCATATAGCTGAATTACTTCATAAAAGGGTCAGGCGGACTCATCCTCAACTTCTCATTGCAAGTAAGATGGGAAACTCCAACTACACAGAGTCGACCCACACGACGGAGCAGGACCTCCAATGCGCAAACCAGAGGAAGCGATTTGAGCACGACCCACATGATGAATCAACTTCAATAGAGCAGATACAAACCAGAGGAAATAACCACCAGCATATAGAGCCAGACCCGCTCAACATGAAAGAAGTGGTGGGTAGTAACGGGCTCGAACCGCTGACCTCCTCGGTGTAAACGAGATGCTCTACCAACTGAGCTAACCACCCAATGAAGTACATTGTATATTCGTTTTTCGCTGCATGTAAAGTCGAGTTCTATGATTAGGAAGTCCTTCGCATGGATTATTTTTGCCTTGGTAGAATCCCTATAAGTCGCTACCACCGCTCGGATAAATATAGATCCGGATTAATAGCTATTTGCCGATCAGTATCCAGGAGTGATATCATCCAGGAGTTGGATTCAGAATATCAAAATGATTACCACACCTTTTGTTCGCTTGAGAAGGATTCGTGAAAATCCTATTATGCGGGATCTAGTTGCGGATACCTTCATCTCTCCATCACAGTTTATTTTTCCAGTGTTCGTTGTGGAGGGTGAGAATCTTGAGTTATCGGTCGAAGAAATGCTCGGAGTAAATGTATACTCAATCGATATGTTGGGAAAAGTAATAGATCGCGCCTTATCCTGCGGGGTACGTAGTTTCATGCTCTTCCCGAGAGTAGATGAGTCTAAGAAAAGTGATAACGCTGAAGAAGCATACAACCCAGATAATCTAATTTGTCGCGCTGTACGCGGGCTTAGGGAACGCTTCAGTAGCGAAATAGTCATAATCACTGATGTTGCAGCTGATCCCTACACAATCAGCGGCCATGATGGATTACTACAGAATGGGAAAATCCTCAATGATGAAACATTAGAATTACTAGCGAAACAAGCGTTGGTACAGGTTGCTGCCGGTAGTGATATGATTGCACCATCAGATATGATGGATGGAAGGATCCTTGCAATCCGGAATGCCCTGGATCTTGGAAACCTTAGTAGCGTTCCCATCCTATCTTACTCAGTGAAATACGCATCCAAACTGTACAAACCGTTTAGAAGCGCCATAGGAGTAAATAAAGGCCCAATAGATAAACGAAGTTATCAAGTGGACTGCAGGAATTCTGGTGAGGCTATGCGAGAAATAGAAGTGGACATAGCTGAAGGGGCGGATATTGTAATGATAAAACCAGCAAACTTATTCCTCGATGTCATAGGGAAGGCTGTGGATCAATTTTCTGTTCCGATCTTTGCATATCAGGTGAGTGGTGAGTATCAGATGTTCAGGCAATACGGTGGAATAGAAATGTTAATAGAATCACTTATTGGAATAAAAAGAGCAGGTGTGAGCTCGATTTGTACATATGCTGCCATTGAGGTCGCGGAATACTTGAAGCCCTAGGTATCTGTACAATTTTCCGCCGTCCTTTGATCAGGATTCTAGGATCGCCGTATCCTTGATGGAGGTGTTTCTTTATACTCACCATCCACTGAAGTTGTCATCACCGAGTCGCTTATTCAGCGCATTTAGCTCCGCTCCGTATATAAAGCACAAGTTGATGAGATAGAAGTATGTCATTATCACAATTATCCCCGCGATGCTGCCATATATCAGGCTCATCTGAGTAAATGAGCGTAAGTAAAATGAAAACGAAACTGAAGTAATAATCCATAGTGCCACTACCGCCACACTCCCAGGGATGACATCAATGAATTTCTGTCTTTCCTTTGGAAAAAAAATGTACAGGGCCGCAACAAAAAAAAACATGCAGAACGTCGTGAGAATATTGTACGGAATCCAATCCGGTTTCACGACCAAGGAAAGGAATTTCAAGTTCTTCGTCAGCAGAGGATATATCGTCGGAAATAACAAGAAGAGCAAAATAGTCATGGAGATCATAAGAAACTGTACTATGCTTATGCATCTTCTGAAGATGTATTCATACACCAAGGCATCAGTACTGAAATTATAAGCTCTATTCACTGCAGCTTTGAGTCCCTCGACTATGGATGATGCAGTCCATATCGCACCGAGAATCGTAAAAGTAAGTAGACTTTGAGTTGGGCCTTCGAGGATTTCCTTGATGTAGGGCATTATACCTTCGATGATGTTTTCCGGAACGCCATCTATGAAAAGGGAAAGTAATTTCCTTGTGATTTCGTATGATGATTCATCTACGATGCTACCTATGTGTCCCGCAACGGCAGTAAAAAAAAACAAAAATGGAAAAATCGATAATAGCAGCAAAAACGATAAGTAACCCGCATACTCAGAACCACCATGGTAAAGCATGTTGTAAAGAGATATCTTTAATAGGATAAAAATCCGCTTCATATGTTTTGTTGGCTTAGCTACTCCTGGAGAGACAAGTATAAATACTAATCAGATTATTTGACTTTTCCAGAATTCTAGCAGACCATGCGATTATAGGAACTAGTTCTCATATGAGTCCCCTAAAGCAATTTGAAGTATTTCCAATTTTCGCACTTCCTGATTTTTTCGGTTGGAATGTGGATTTCACTAACTCCTCACTGTACATGGTGTTGGCAGTTGTCCTGGCTTCGCTCTTTCTTTTTTCTGGTATAGTGCGGACCAGGATTGTACCGGGTTCGATGCAGTCTTTTATTGAGATCGTCTATAACTTCGTTGCGGACATTGTGAAAAGCAATTGCGGTAAGGCGGGTTTAGATTACCTACCTCTGATCTTCACGGTATTTTTATATATACTTTTCGCTAATTTAGCCGGAATGCTTCCTTTGCCCATGAGTTTCACCGTGACGAGCCATATAGTAGTGACCCTAGCACTGGCAATTGTGGTCTTCGTCTACGTGACCGTGATCGGATTCAGGAAACAGGGAAAGGCTTTTTTTTCGATCTTCCTCCCTAACGGAACACCTCTTTGGATTGCTCCTCTGATGATTCTTCTCGAGGTCTGTACTTATTTTTTTAGACCTATCAGTCTGGCGATAAGGTTGACTGCGAATATGATTGCGGGTCACACGATTCTGAAGGTCATTGCTGGATTCGTTCAACCAATTTCGCTGCTAGTCAGCCCTTTATCTTTTGCATTTGTGGTGGTACTAATAGTCTTTGAGGTGTTTATTGCAATGTTGCAGGCATACATTTTTGTTGTATTGGTCTGCGTTTATCTGAATGACTCGTTGGTTAGACACTGATTTATTTATTTTTATGAATTGACCTATGGAACTCGAAGGGCTTAAGTTTTTGGGAATTGGATTCTCCGTGATTGGAATGTTGGGCGCTGCTCTTGGTGTAAGTAATATCTTCTCTATGATGCTCAATGGTATTGCTAGAAACCCGGAATCCGAGGAAAAATTGAAAAAATACGTTTATGCAGGAGCGGCTCTTACTGAAGCAATGGGTCTTTTCTCGTTTGTCCTTGCCTTATTGTTGATCTTCGTAGTGTAGATGCCTCAGTTCGATATATCTACCTATTTTGGTCAGATATTTTGGTTCTTCATATCCTTCTTCCTGTTGTATTTTTTTGTTAGATTTGTCTTCCTCCCTAAACTGAGCGTGTCGCTCGGTACCCGAGCAGCATTCCTCGGGGAAAATAAAAGACTCCTCGAGGATATTAACTCAGACCTTGTGCGTTTTAAGGAAAAGCGCGACGCTGCTTTATCTGATGCTAGGTTCGCTGCCGAGAACATTCTGAAGGATGCGAGTATAGCTATATCTCAATTGGAAAAGTCGGCAAACGAAAAGCTCTCAGCGATTGTCGCTGATTTGAGAGAGGAGAATGTTGCGCTTATCAATAATTTTCTTGCTGACAATGCTGATGTTCTTGAGCAGCTCTTTTTTGAGCTTTCGCTGGATTGCTATGTTGTAGTTTATGGTCGATTCATGCCTCAGAGTGCTGATACTGATTCTCTTAGACATAGGGTGTCGAGTGATTTTACTTCTATCTTTGAAAAGTTCCGAAAATGTCAGTCGAGAGTATAGTAATAAATGTTGCTTTTGTTGCAGCTGTGTCGCTGCTTTTCAGGCCCGTCACTAAGGCAATAAGGAACATTCTAGATAAGTACTCCAAGGGGATTGCGACTGGAGTTGATTCACTCGAGGAGCGGCTCCATGTGGCTAAGGAGTCCTTGAGGTCTGCAATCCAGAGTAGTGCTCAGCTTGATGATGAGGTGGAGGAAATACTGGCTCGCGCAAAAACCCGTGCAGCCAAGATCACTGAAGCTGGTAAAAAAAGAATAGAGAAAGAGTTTGCTTCTGCTTTGGAGAGAGCACGAGTTGCTATTACAGAGGAGAATCGAATTTTTCTTGTAAGGCTGAAGCTTTCTTTGATGGATGAAGTCTGTGCTTTTGTTAAGGATTTTGGCATAAAATCCATACAAAACAGTGAGCATGAGGTCATGATTAGCCGCATGACGGAACAACTTTCGATGAATTTCACTAGGTTAAAAGAGAAGTGACCACCTCTTTTGATGAGCTCTCTGCTGGGGTTTTCGAAGAAGTTGTCACGCTCGTCGAAGGATGTAATTCCTGTATTGATTATGAGTGCCTTGCTAGTAGTGTGGAGATTCTCACAAAAAAGGGCGTGCTCCTGATAAATAAAAAACTCGATCTCATGGAATTATGGATTTCAAATACTGTTATCGGGTCCATGCGTTTTTCAATGGATCAGGATAGAGGTTGTTTCATTAACAAGGACGGCGAAGAAATCTTCGCCTGGGTGAATAACTTTCTCTCAAGCGAAGGGTAGTGCGCGGCAACCCCCTGATTCGGAGTAACTTGGCGCGTCTCAAATACCGGTGGACCCGGATTTCAGCTATAAATCCGAATCCTCGCAAGACTCCTCTTCAAACAGACTTCTACTCCGTTCCTTCAAATTGATCATTGATACGCATGCTGCGACTGCTGCTTTTGCATATGGTACGATGCGTTCCAATGCTTGCTCCATATTGTTTGCAGTGATCACACCAAACCCTAAAGCTAAATTTTTTTCAAGAGAGACTTGCATTATTCCACGACAGGCTTCGGAAGACACATAATCGAAGTGTGGAGTCCCTGATCTAATGATACATCCAAGCAAGACGTAACCAAGAAAACAGTCAGCTTGCAACAGATTCAGTGCGGAAGGCAACTCGAACGCGCCAGGTACGTAGACCGCTTTATACCGTAAACCCCTTTGCTTGAGCTCTTCTATCGCAGTTTCATAGAGTTTTTTACAGATCTCTGGATTTACTTTGCTGCATATCACCAAGATTTTACGTCGCATTTCCGCATTTTTGAAGAGATAGGAACACCGGGAGCTCTAGCATAATTTAAAGAATCAATCAAGATGTTTTCTCAGCTCTGCTCGCATTCTGTTTTATATGCTTGGAAAGTAGATATCTCCCTATCGCGAACTGCTGCAACACTGAAAGTATATTATTGAATACCCAATACAAAACTAAACCTGAAGGAAAATTCGCGAATAGTAACATAAATACATATGGCATCGATTTTATCATGAAAGCCTGCGTGCCGTCCTCGTATTGTGAAGGAGTAAGATTCTGTTGCACGATCATCGTGAGTCCAAGCAAGATTGGTAGAATGCCTATTGAAAGAAAAGTTGGGCAATTCCAATCGAGGAGACCAAATAAAGTAAATAGATTGGTTGGGTCGGGTAGCGAGAGATCCTTAATCCAAAGGAAGAAGGGTGCCTGACGCATCTCTATAGTGATGAAAATGACCTTATACAATGCAAAAAAGACCGGTACCTGCAGAATAGTAGGGAGGCATCCAGACATTGGTGTGACATTGTATTTCTTAAAGAGTGCAACGCTTGCCTTATTCAATGCGATTTTATCATCCTTATACAACTTTTTGATTTTCAAAATTTCTGGTTGCAATTCCTTAATCTTAACCATCGAGACTCCTGATTTTACGGAAAGCGGAAGCATCAGTAGTCTGATGAATAGTGTCAACAAAATGATTGCAACTCCAAAATTCCCGACTACGCGATAAAAGATTTGTAGCAGTCTGGAAATTGGTTTGGTCATAACGTAGAGTATCCCGAAGTCCACCGCCCTATCAAAGAAAAGAATTTTCATGGACCTGGAATACTCCTCCAATAATGCTAGTTCTTTTGGCCCAGCAAAAAGCTCAGTTTCCTGAGTGATAGAGCTGCCACTTCTTATTATTCTATGCGGATGGAAAGTCGTCACCTGAAAAATGTCGTTATTGTTATTGTCCAAAGAGTGACTTATGTATACTTTTCCTTCAGTGGGATTCCTGAGGATTTGTGATACCAACCAATATTTTTCTGAGAAACCGAACCACTTGGAGTAATTACGTGGATCTTCTTCTATTAATAAACTTTTATTTTTCTTTACCAATTTGTTGTATTTCAGCTCAATCAGCTTGTCCTTGATGACTCCAATAGGTCCTTCATGCATTATCAGCATACTCTTCTGTGTGTCCTGAGATTGCTTAGTGATAGTGAAATGTGGAGCAACGCTAAGATCATTCGATGATTTATTCTCAACAGTTTGCTTGAAGGTAAACATATACTTGTCATCGATGCTAATGAGTACCTTGAATAACAGCCCAGATCCGTTATCCCAGAAGAAAGTCACAGGATTTTCCGGCGTGAGTGATGTACCATCGGACTTCCATTGCGTATTCGAATCTGGTGTTTTGAGTTCTACATCATTTCCCGTGCTCCACCCGGGATTCACTGAGTACGCACTGGCGGTTCTAACGGGACGCAGCAATTGATATCTATCAGTGCCATCATCCGACTTATATTCCTTCAGCGACAAATTATCTAAAACTAATCCCTTTAAAAGGATGCTTCCCTGTAATTTTCCGTTACTGAGAATCACTCTGTCTGCCTTTAGGGAATCCTCTATAGAATCATAAACTTTCACTTTTGTTTTGTTCGTTGCTTCCCTGGGAGCATCCCTATGCGCAGAACTATCAAAGAGAAGGTTCCAGCCGATTATCACTAGGAAGGATAGAAAAGTAGCTATAAAGACGTTATAGGTCTGCTGCATCTAGTATGTAATACTAACGAACTCGAGATAGTATCATAGCATAAAAACTCTCGACATACAGAAAATTTACAATTATAAGTAAACTGATTGCCGGCCTGAGCTATTGATAAGAAGATGTTCCTGTTGGTTACAGTTGTATGTGTCCTACGTGGACTTTGTGTAACTGTGAAAAATCTTTCTTGTGTGTCCATTACGTGGCGCCTAGACTGTTGCAGAAACAGTTAGATAATAGGTAGGTTTTTGATGTCTGGGTTGCTGGTCGTTTTTTTTCTCATTCTTCTTTTTGCCTCTCTCTTGCTTTCCTGTGTCTTCTCAGGCAGCGAAACTGCAATTACTGCTGTCAATCCAGCGAAGTTGACGCAGCTCAAGAACAAAGGTAGTACCAAGGCCGCTCTTTTACTGGAACTATATGATGATAAGGAGCGTGTCATCAGTACGGTTCTGTTGTGTAATAACGTAGCTAATATGTTTGCATCCTCAGTATCGGCCTTCCTTGTGATCGACGTGTTTGGAAGTTTGGGAATAATAATCTCCACGTTTGTTGTGAGCGCAGTTGTAGTAGTGTTCGGCGAAATATTACCTAAGGCATATGCAATCAGCCATCCCGAAGATTTAGGAATGTTTCTTGCCTATTTCATTTCCTTTGTAGTGAAAATTTTCGGGCCCTTGGTTCAATACCTGAACATTGTTATCAAGATTTCACTTAAGTGGTTCAACCCATTAAAGTGTTCTAGTGAGATTCTGTCGCCATATGATACGATTCGTGGATTGCTGGTGTTGCACAAGAAGTCACACTCTCAACAGAATGTACAGAAAAACTTGGAAGTCATAGGTAACATACTCGATATCACAGAGATTCATGTTGACAAAATTATGACTCACCGTAGGGATGTTTGCTCGATCAATATAGCACTTTCCAAGGAGGATATAATGCGTACGGTCCTATCTTCAAGATATAGGTGGATCCCCTTGTGGAAAGATAAGGATGATAATTTTGTCAAGGTTCTTGATGCAAGTCGACTCAGAATTGCATGTGCTAACAAGTTCAAAATTAATCTCAGAGATTATCTAGAAGAACCACTTTTTGTTCCAGGGAGTACCTTGGTGAGTGTGCAGTTGCATAATTTCAAGGTGAACAAAAATGATTTTTCCATAGTTATCGATGAATACGGTAATGCGATAGGTGTTATCACTTTTTCCGATATTATGGAGGAGATAATCGGGGAAGCAGTCTATACGCATAACTACCAGGATATCAAAGAAAGTGGTGATGGAGCCTACATAATAAATGGAAGAATCCCTATACGAGATTTGAACAAAAAAATGGGATTCAATTTCCCTACGGAGAATAATCATACATTCGCTGGTATGATCATCGATGAAATAGAAAGAATTCCAAGTGAAGGAGAGATATTCGAGATGTGTGGCTGTGTGCTCGAGATCCTAAAGAAAAAGAGTAATAAAATCGTATCGGTAAAGCTGAAAAGAGTAGGACGCTCATCTCAATAAGTTTGTTTACATGTTTTTCCCGGGTGTAGAAAAAAAATCCATATTCGTGATATAACTTCTAGGTGCCGCATTGTGGTAATGGAAGCTCTATGTCGCGGTTATCTGAGGAGAAGTAATATAAAATTGGACTGTTTTTCATGAGCATGGGTGGTGTAGCAAATCTTCTTGATGAAATTGTAAAAAGGTGCCTCTATCTCGAAGAAAAACTCCGCTTCCCCGAAAAAATAGACTCTCAAGAGTTTGCTAAACTCTCTAAAGAGTATTCGGACCTCAGGCCAAAGGTTGAACTCATAGATAAGCGTAAGAAGCTACAGGATGAAATTGAGTACTTGAGCGCTTTGCTAAAAAATTCTTCAGAAGATCCAGAGATCCGAGAAATAGCGAAAACTGACTTGCAAGAACTGCAGGTACTTCTCCCTAAGCTTGAGTTAGATATAAAAAAAATGCTTATCCCCAAGGATAAAGACGATTCACTCAATGTGATATTGGAAGTCAGAGCAGGTACCGGCGGGGATGAAGCAGCTCTTTTCGCAGCAAGTCTCTTCAATATGTATCACAAATACGCAGAACGTATGAAATGGAAGTTCGAAATTATAAGCATCTCCCATAATGAAATAGGTGGTTATAAAGAAGCGACTGCGAGTATTAGTGGATCAGATGTTTTCTCGAAATTGAAATTCGAATCAGGAGTGCACAGGGTCCAGCGCGTACCGGAAACTGAAAGTTCTGGAAGAATACATACTTCAACTGCGACCGTAGCGGTGCTTCCGGAACCAGAAGATGTCGATGTGAAAATAAATGATAAAGATCTACGTATCGATGTGTATCGTTCAAGTGGTCCTGGAGGTCAATCCGTGAATACCACTGATAGCGCGGTACGTATCACACATATACCAACTGGTATAGTCGTGATGCAGCAAGATGAGAAGTCTCAACATAAAAATCGCGCTAAGGCAATGAAAATTTTAAAAGTCCGCTTGTATGAAATAGAGCGTAGTAAAGTCGAAAAGGAAATTTCTTCAATGAGGAAATCACAGATTGGCTCTGGGGAACGCTCTGAAAAAACTAGGACGTATAATTTTCCACAAGGGAGAATCACTGATCATAGAATCAATTTAACTGTGTACAGGATCAATGAGACAATCAAGGAAGGTGAGCTGGAACCTATAATCGATGCCCTTGTCAGAGAAAATGAAGTGCGAATTCTAGCGGGAATTGAATCAGAGAATACTAAGTTTTCTTGAGGAATCGTTTACCCAGATGAAATGTAAAATCTGTAAAGACATGAAATATATAGGCGCGAATTTCTTATTTAATCTATTTTTCGTGCTGTGGACCGTGATCTACGGGATAATTATGCTTCCTTCGATTTTCTTGCCTCCCGAAAAAGTAATCGAGGTCAGAAAATTTTGGGTTAAGGGGATTCTATTTTCCCTGAAGCTTTTCCTCGGAGTAGAGTTCGAGGTCAGAGGTAGAGAGAATATAGAAGTATATGAAAAGTTTATTGTTGCTTCTAAGCATCACTCTCCGCTCGATGTACTGCTGTTAGCCGATCTTTTCGTTAAACCAGCTTTCATCCTGAAGAGAAGTCTTGTTTACATTCCCATCTTCGGACTGTACATGATTGCGACAAAGATGATCACTATCACCTATTCAAAAAAGTCTAATGGAGTAGATGTACTCAGAAAAATGCTCAGACAAGCAAAGGTACTTGCAAAAAATAGAACCATTATCCTGTACCCAGAAGGTGGAAGAACCAAAGTCGGGCAACAAGTGGAATATAAAAGGGGAATAGTGGCTTTATATAAACACCTGAAACTACCTGTGATACCAGTCGCATTGAACGCTGGCCAGATCTGGCCCGTGGGGTACTTCAGTAATAAGAAAAGTGGGAGAGTTGTAATACACGTATTGCCTCCAATCCCGCCTGGACTCAGAGACGATGAATTCCTGCGAACACTCAGAAAAACGATAGAGGAGCACACAAATAATCTATTGGAAAATGTTAACACTCATCTCGCTCCCTCCACTGAATGAAAGATGTATGTTACGGTGTCCCAGGTTATTTCTCTTTAGAATCTTTTATATTATCATCTACTCTTGTCCTCCTAAAACAAAGATATAAATTCAAGTATGAGCAAGCAACAATTTTACATTACTACCAGCAGATCCTCTGAAAGAAAGTTTTATTCTCAGGTTCCTGAATATACCGAGGAGGATTTCACTTCCATTCTCGAAGAACAATTCTCCGACTCCATGATCAAAGAGGGCGATGTTGTAGAGGGGATAATAAAGTCAGTTAGTCCGCACTTTGTACTGGTCAATTTGGGCCTGAAATCGGAGGGTAAAATCCCTATCCAGCAGTTCCCAAATGTCGATGAACTGCAAATCGGATCGTCAATAATGGTATATGTTGAGAAGACAGAAACCGGTGGAGGAAGCTTAGTACTAAGTTATACTAAAGCACTCAAACAGAAGGTCTGGGATAGACTGTATGATATGTACCTCAACGATTCAGAGCAAGACATCGAAGGTGTGATACTCTATACGATAAAAAGCGGCTGTATAGTAGAAGTCGAAGGATTAAATGCTTTCCTCCCTAATAGCCACTTGGATGTGAGGCCTGTATCCGATCCAGCAACCTTAGTTGGAGTAAAATTGAAATTCAGGATTCTCAAAATGGAGCCGAAAACAGGTAAGATTTTCGTCTCCAGGAAAAAGGCACTAGGAGCCGTTCACGAATCCGCGAGAGCTGAGTATATCTCCACAATCAAAGAGGGGGAAATAATAGATGGCCGAGTGAAAAGTATCGCTAGTTATGGTGTGTTCATTCAGATCCACGAGTCCGATAAAGTCGGTGTAGTAGATGGCTTGCTCTATATCAATGATATTTCATGGGCTAGGGTTACACATCCATCATCAATCTACTCCGTCGGCCAAGAAGTCCGTGTAAAGGTGATAGGTGTAGATACAGAAAAAGGCCGTATCTCCTTAGGTGTGAAACAACTCACTGATAACCCTTGGAAAGATATCTCAAAAAAATATACCCCGGGAAATATATATCCTGGAGTCGTGACTTCAATAGAGGATTATGGCGTCTTCGTGAGATTGGAGGAGGGTGTTGAGGGTCTGGTTCACAGCGGAGAAATCTCTTGGACGAGGGAAAAGCCTCTTTTTCTACCTAACCAGAAGGTAAATGTGATGCTCCTCTCCGTCGATGAAGAAAGTCACAAAATAGCCTTGAGTATAAGACAGTGCAACACTAATCCATGGAAGAAATTCCTAGAAGCATATGGGTTAGGAGTCCTGCTCAAGTGTAGGGTGGCAGAGATCACTGATTCCGGAATGGTACTGATGTTAGTGGATCAAGATTATTCATATGTCAGAGGATATGTGAGGGTTGCGAACATAAGTTGGTCCCAGAATCCTAGAAAAGATCTAAAACGCTTCAAAGTCGGCGATGAAGTGCAAGCTAAATTAGTTCACGTCAATGCTGACCGCGGAAGGGTGATGTTTAGCTTGAAGTACGTTGAATATGATCCTTTCGAGGAGTTTATTGAGGCAGTCAATGAGGGTGAGTTGATTGAAGCTAAGATAATGCGTGTCGAAGACGATGGAATATACATTGAAGTCAGAGAAGGCTTGGAATTCTTCACTGCGCAGGCAGATGTGAGTCGCCTAGCAGTGGGTCAGAGACTTAAGTTTGTCGTTTGTGGTAAGGAGCGATATTCTATAAAGTTGAGTATCGCTGAAGATCAGAAGTCTATGGCAGCTGAGGAAAAGGAAGTAGATCATTCCGTAGAAAACCGTGACGAGTAGTAGTTTATGAACTTTTTCGGGGATACAATTGTTGAGAATCTCCGTCTGCGGAAGGCGGTTCTTTTCTGGAAAGTAGTCACTCTTGCAGTGGGCGTTGGGCTCGTTTTTGTGTGCGGTTCCTTTTTCTCTGGTGAATATATATCTGACAAGTCTGTTAGTCCTTACATAGCTAGGGTGGCCCTGTCCGGTTTCATTGATTATGACTTGGATCGTGATAGGCGCATTGCTTCCTTTGCATACAACCCGAAAATAAAGGCTGTTATATTGCACATCAATAGCCCTGGAGGTGCTGTAGCTGCTTCCGAGGCTCTCTATAATGCCTTGAAATCAGTTGCTCAAGTGAAGCCCCTTGTGGTGGTGAGCCACGGGGTGATGGCTTCTGGGGCATATATGGCTGCGATGGCTGCAGACCATATTATAGCTCACAATTCGAGCATTGTTGGCTCCGTGGGTGTGATGGTGCAGGTGACTAATCTACATGATCTTGCTAGCAGGATTGGGGTTAAAATGGAAGTCGTGCGTTCAGGGAGATTGAAGGCTTTACCTTCAACTTTCGAGAAAGTTCCTAATGAGACTCGTTTTGCACTGCAGCGCTCTGTGAATGCAGCTGGTGAGTATTTTCTTTCCTTGGTGACTAAGCGTAGGAGAATCTCCGATCCAGCAGTCATCGAAGAAATTTCTACTGGGAAAGTTTTCCTTGGAACTGAAGCTATTGCGATCTCATTGATCGATGAGATCGGTGATGAAAATAATGCTGTAGAGTGGCTAAAACAAAATGGCGTAACTGGAAAGATTAAGAATCTTTCACTTGTCGCTCACGGAGGATTCCAGTTGAGCCAATTGAGTCCGTCTTCTTTTTTGGAGGCGTGGAGATTATTTGGTACTCCCTATTCAGGGTTACTCGCCGTTTTCCCAGGTGCTTTTTATCGTTAAGTTAGTGTTCACTTTATGTACGATGGTATTTTATTATCCCACGTGAGGAAGTCTATTTTCCTTGTCTTTTTGGCCGTGCTAACCGTCTTCCTATCTGGATTTCTATCGATAGCTCTAGGTAAGATCATTGGTCATTCAGTCCAGTCTATCTCTGACGGTGGCATAGGGGGGTCGCTACTGTTGATGATTGTTTTTTTCTCCTTATTCCTTTCTCTAATAGTTTCTTTCAGAGGTATTTTCTCGGGATTGTTGGGAGTAAGGATTGCGGAGGGATTATTGTTCGATTTGTATGGAGTGCTGATCAAGGCGAATCTTGAGACTATCAATCGCAATGCAAGACTGATACCGACTATTTTAGGTTCAGATGTGATGGTTCTGCAGAATTTCTTTGGATCTGGTGGTCCGGTCCTGCTACGTAATATCATGACTTTTTTGGGATCGCTTATTATTCTTTTCTATACTGAGAAGACACTCTTTTTGTACCTCATTTTATCGATCCCGGTAATTCTTTTGCTGTTGCTCCTATTTGGTGTGAACGTCAAGAGACTATCTTTTATTGCCACAGGTAAAAGCGATAAAGTTTACTTGGAGATTAAAGAGAGCCTCAGTAATATACAGATTATAAAGGCCTTTCTTAAGGAAAGATTCTTCTTTAACAGAGTATTTAAGCTGACGAAGGAATTTTCCCGTTCCTTTGTAAGGTATGTCATAATAAGATCGGTTTTCATAGGGATTGTCATGGCACTAGTTTTTCTCGGAGTCAGCATCTTCATTGATTTCGGGGTGGGTAGTGTTTTGGATAATAGGATAAATAGCGCTACGCTTTCTGAATTCATATTTTATGCGCTACTGGCATCCACTTCCATTGGAAGAATTATGGATCTTTACCCTGATCTACAGCAAGTTTCGAATGCTCATGCTAGGATAGAAAATCTATACAAAGATCTTTTCGGTAATCAGGAAGATGAAACAACTGGTCAGCATGTGGAGCAGTTCGATGAGCTCGAATTCAAAGATGTACAGTTTTCCTACAAATCCTCTGAAGATAATGTTGTAATAAATAATCTTAGTTTCAAAATCAATCGAGGTGAGCATGTTGCTTTTGTTGGCGCATCTGGTGGTGGTAAAAGTACCATCCTTGCATTGATCTTAGGGTTCTATTCTGCGTGTGCTGGGTGTATCACCATAAATGGTATACCCGTCTCTAATTTGTCTAGAGCTTGTGTACGTTCTCTCTTTGCTTGGGTTCCACAGGAGCTCAGCGTTATTTCTGGAAATCTAAAGGAAAACGTTTGTATGAAATCAGAAGGAAATAGCGATAATGATGATCACTTTGCTGATATCTGTGCAGCTGCGAACATTCATGATCTACCAAAAAATACTGATATCTCTGACCTTTCAAGGGGGCAGAAGCAGCGGATCAATATTGCCCGTGCAATCTTTGCGGATAGGCAGGTCATTCTCTTAGATGAAGCAACTTCCTCATTAGACAGGAGTAATGAGAAAGATATAGATTCCATTATTGCTGCAATGCCACGCGATAAGACAGTCATCATGGTTGCTCACAGATTCTCTGGGATAAAGAATATGGATAAGATAATCGTGATTAAGAAGGGAAAGGTTGAAGCTATGGGAACTCATGAAGAATTGCTTTCAGCGAGCGCGTTCTACAGGCAGATGGCGGAAGAGTAGTAAGATGGGTCACTAAGGCCTTATAGTTTTGGTCTTGCGTGCTGAAAGTATCCTACTGGCAAGCCAGGCATTCGTCTTGTTCTATAATAGGCTTTTTTGGCGTGAAGCTTTGGTGCTTGTATCCATGAGATATCTTGTACGCTCTCTGGATGGACTTGGATCTGCAGTAGTAGAGACTTTTGAGGCCTTTTTTCCAAGCAAGTAAGTGGATCTGATGCAATTCCCTTTTGTGTAAATCAGAATGCAAAAATAAGTTCACTGACTGTGATTGGCAAACATAAGGAGTACGATCGGCTGCATGTTCTATGATCCAGCGCTGATCTATTTCGTAAGCGGTTCGGAAAACCATTTTTTCATCTTCAGTTAAAAAGTCCAAATGTTGTACGGATCCTTCATGAGTAATAATAGATGACCATGTCTCCTCGTTATTTTCCCCCTTTTTCTCCAGAAGTTCATCCAGGTGTTTGTTCCGCACGATGAATGAGCCACTCAGAGTTTTTTGAATGAAAACATTCGCTGCATATGGCTCAATTCCTGGTGATGTGTTTCCAGCGATGATCGAGATTGATGCAGTTGGAGCAATCGCGATTTTATGCGTGAATCGTTCTACTAACCCACAGTCTATCGCATCTGGACAAGCACCCTTAGTTAGAGCCATTTCCCTTGAGACCCTATCTGCTTCGCTTCGTATTTTCTGGAAAATTTTTAAATTAACGCTCTTTGCAATTGCGGACTCGAATGGTATTCCCTTCTTTTGCAGCAGAGAGTGGAAACCCATTACACCCATACCTATGCTTCTTTCACGGACAGCTGAATACTTTGCTTTGCTCATTGAAGATGGAGCTTTGTTAATAAAGTCCTCCAATACGTTATCCAGGAAATGCATTACATCCCTTATGAAATGTGTATCATGTTCCCATTCGTCGAATTTCTCCAGGTTGAGTGAGGAAAGACAACAAACCGCTGTCCTATGATTGTTAAGATGATCCAAACCAGTCGTCAGAGTAATCTCAGCACAAAGATTCGACATTTTTACACCTAAGTTGAGTCTTTTATATATCTCAGGTCTTCTCTTCTGCGTGTTGTCGATATACAGAATATATGGCTCACCCGTTTCGAGGCGTGCTGTGAGTATTTTTATCCATATATCTCTCGCGCTGACAGTCGTTATAATCGCGGAATCCTTTGGGCTGATGAGGTTCCACCCTTTATTATGGATAACTGCATCCATGAAATCATCGCTGATTACGACAGCGTGATGTAAATTGAGTGCCTTCCTATTAGGGTCTCCACCAGTAGGTCTCCTCAGGTCGAGGAATTCCATTATCTCTGGATGGTTTACCGGTAAATAGACGGCTGAACTTCCTCTCCTAAGTGATCCTTGAGATATAGCAAGTGTCAGAGCGTTCTGCACAACGATGAAAGGTATTATTCCTGAAGTCTTACCACTGCACTTCACCTTTTCGCCAATTGAACGAAGGTTCCCCCAGTAGCTACCGACTCCACCTCCATGTGCTGCAAGCCATACGTTTTCATTCCATAGATTCACTATCCCCTCAAGTGAATCCTCTGTCTCGTTCAGGAAACAGGAAATCGGTAAACCACGTTTTGTTCCTCCATTGCTCAGGATAGGTGTGGCCGGCATAAACCAAAGATTGCTTATGTAATTATACAGCCTTTCTGCATGCATTGGATCATCTGCATAGTAATGCGCGACCCTCGCAAACAAATCTTGATAGCTCTCGGATTGCTGGAGATATCTATCCTTGAGTACAGCCTTCCCGAAACTAGTGAGCAACACATCCCTCTTAGGGAACGTTTGTATTCCTCCATCTAAAGAGTGTTGGACCTCTTCATGAAAATCCGGAGAAAAACCCAATACTTTAATTTCGTTACTCATAAAACCGAGATAATGTTACTTTTGCTAGATGCGGGATTTATAGAGACCATTGTCTATATACAAAATTGATCTATATCTAGTAGAGATATCGAGACATACTACCACATTTATGGTGAAAATCAATATGAATGGGTGCAACTCATTAAGAAGATACTAATGATAACTGGGTTACCCTGATACGGTGATTATTCTAGTGTAAATTGACTTTATATTACTTCTTACTAACAGGAGGGACAAAACAATCTTATCCATTGAAGATGAAAGCGATGCTACCCGATGAATTATTGATTACATGGATACATTCATCATAAGCCTCGATTTGTAGACAAGATACGCTTGACAATGAATTCTTCACAAGAGATAATACTAACCGGTGCGCTGTTGCATTAAACATTGTCGCGGAATGGAGCAGTCTGGTAGCTCGTCAGGCTCATAACCTGAAGGTCGTTGGTTCGAATCCAGCTTCCGCAAGATTTTTCGATAGGTGTCCGATGCTGTCGAGGCCTCGGTTTTCCTGTCTGACTATTCTCTTTTGGCGTGTATACCGTGGATCCGTGATGTACGATGATCAAAATATCTTCGCAAGGATTTTAAGGAAGGAGCTGCCTTGTAAGAAGATTTATGAGGATGATGAGGTTCTTGCGTTCCATGATGCTTTTCCCATGGCTCCTATTCATGTCCTTGTGATACCGAAAGGGAAATTCACGTCATTTGCAGATTTTGTTGCGAGTTCCGCTGATGTTGGATCCTTCTTCAGCAAGGTGGCTGATGTCGCGCGGATCCTGGAAGTTGAGAAGACTGGATATAGAGTTGTAACTAATCATGGAAGCGGCGCTGGACAGACTGTAAAACACTTCCATGTTCATATCCTAGCCGGGAAAGAGTTAGGGAGTTTTGCTTGATAAATCAGTTACTCATATTTGTAGCTTTTAGTCGCTGCCTGTGGATCGTGCGGTGCCGATATTTTCTGCTAGAGCAGTACTCTGTATTGAGGAACTTCGTAAACACTAATACAATTACCGGTTTCTGCTTTTGGATATGAAGAAAATCGTTGAATAATCACCAACTCCTAAAAATCGCCACCTGGAATGTTAACTCCATAAGGCAGCGCGTCGAACCTGTCCAGAGGTTTTTGCTGTCGGAGAAAATAGATGTGCTCCTTCTACAAGAACTGAAATGTCAGGAAGAGAGTTTTCCTTTTCAGGTATTTCAGGATCTGTCATATAACGTGATTCTCAGATGCCAGAAAGCCTATAACGGTGTCGCTATATTATCTCGTTTTCCAATTGTAAAAGTGTCCGATTCTTTGGTGAATGATGATGAAGCTCGCTATATAGAGGGAACAGTAGAATTCCCGGGGAAAAGGATACGTTTAATTAGTATATACGTTCCAAATGCTCAGTCCCCAGATTCTCCGCGCTTTGAGTATAAGATGCAATTCCACGATGCGCTTACTAGGCGGATCACTGAATATCTTTCACATGCAAATGAAATTCTTTTATTAGGTGGTGATATCAATGCTGCCCCCGAGAATATAGATGTCTATGATCACGTCAAGCTAGATGGATGTACAGGTTTCCATATCAAGGAGCGTAACAAACTCAGAGAGCTTCTTAATATTGGTATGTTTGATACGTTTAGAATGAAATATCCCGATAAGCAAGAGTTCAGTTGGTGGGATTACAGAGGCGGTGGCCTGCAGAAAAATGAAGGTATGAGAATAGATCATATTCTGACTTCTGCTGAGGGGGCAGATAGCTTAGTCGATTGTTATATAGTGAAAAGTCTTCGCTACATTGAGAAACCGTCAGATCACGTCCCTGTGGTCTGTGTGATTGCTGTGTGAATTACTCCTATATGGAGAAGCCTGAGCATCATGCCGTTTTACTGCAGAATAGATCTAGCCAAGGTAATCACGACGATTCTCTTTGGATTATGTTGAGCCAGTAGTTCAGCGC
Organism: Neorickettsia helminthoeca str. Oregon; assembly: GCF_000632985.1. Classification (NCBI taxonomy): domain Bacteria; kingdom Pseudomonadati; phylum Pseudomonadota; class Alphaproteobacteria; order Rickettsiales; family Anaplasmataceae; genus Neorickettsia; species Neorickettsia helminthoeca. The sequence goes on from NZ_CP007481.1 coordinate 342,830, forward strand.
AGCTAGATGCGGTTGCACCAGTGGTTATAACATCGTCGAGAAGTATGATGAATGCATTTCTGATCCCTACCGAGTTCTTGATGCTAAATGCGTTCTGTAAATTCTCTCTACGTTTCTCCACGGACAGTGTCGCTTGAGGAATAGTATTCCTTGTTTTGGATAGTACATCCAAGCGCACTGATACTTTAATCAGTTTTGCGATCTGCATCGCAACTAGAGAAGATTGATTGTATTTCCTATGGGTGAGTCTTATCTGATGAATCGGTGCAGGGATGATGAAATCACAATTTCTATATCCGTTCTAAAGTGTTTTATGATGATTTTGGCAGCCGACTTTGCTAGGAAATGTCCCATCATGAAATTTGATCTTCCTTATAAAGTGGGCAACGTATTTGTTGTAGAGAAATGCCGCTTTTACGTCATCAAATTTTGGCTTTGAGATTTCGCAGATTATACATAGCTCGGGATTCTTCATTTTTCTCCCACAACCATAACAGTGAGGGAAGTCCTCTAAAAAGAGGACCTCCGATCTACAGTTTCCACAGATGTTATCCTCAGATAGATTCTCCTTAGCGGAGCATACAATACAGAAATCAGGGAATAAAAATCTGAATATTCCATGAACCAACGTCTTTACTTGAGGAAACAAAACATGCGCCAACACTTCATACGATTTTTTCAGCATTATGCCTTTTTAAGAGCGCGAGAGGAGCTGAAATGAAAATCGAAGAATAAGTACCTATAGCGACGCCAGACAATATCATAAGAGCAAATGTCTGTATATCTCCATTTGAGAGTAGTGCTACAGGTGCTATGGCCAGCATTGTCGTGAAAGAGGTGAGGATAGTCCTAGAGAGAGTCGTATTTACGCTGATATTGATTCGTTTATACAAATCTTTTACTCCTATGTTTTCGCGGAGCTTGTCGAAAATAACTACAGAATCGTTTATTGAATACCCTATGATTGTCAGAACAGCCGCGACAGAGGATGTATTGAATTCAATTGCCAGCGATGAGTAAATGCACATTAGGAATATAACGTCATGGATTATTGTGACGACCCCAGCAAGCGCAAAACTATAACTGAATCTGAAAAGTAGATATATGAAAATCCCCAGTACAGAAAAGCCTATGGCCAAAATACTCTTGTATATCAACGAGTGACCTATTTGAGGACCCACATAATCTATTCTTTCGTACTGGAAATTGTATGGCTTCAGGAATGCTTTCACACGATCTAGAGTTTCTTGACTGTTTTTTGAGCGAACCTTTATGGAGATATGTCTTGGGTTCTCGAGACGTTGAATAGATGCTGCAGGTAAGTCTTGTGCTTTCACCATTTCATCCCTCAAGTGATCGATGTTAATATCACCCTGGGAACGTATTTCCAGCACTAAGCCACCAGTGAAATCGATTCCAAAATTCAATCCTTTTGTTCCGAGAAAGAAGAAAGTCGTGACAGTAAGTACGAGACTCATATAGAAAGCAATTTTTCTATACCTGAGAAAATCGAAGTCACAGTGATCTAAAAGTCTACTGAAAACGAAATTCATTTGCAGCGCTGTAAAATGCAGATCTTATTATTTACAGGCGCAAATTGCAATCAACCTTTGAAGTTTCGTTCATAAGAGGCTATAGCTCTAGACCCGGTTAGAACATTTTCAACTATATGACTTTCGGAAAATGATATGCTTCTGTATTTTTCCGCAGTGTCTTGTGTGCTATAAGTTTGACGTAGGCCTTTTCACATTATTGAGTCCATGGCAAAAGCAAAAAGTAGAGAGACGATCAACATAGAAGCGTTGCAATATCACTCCGAGGGTAGACCAGGGAAACTGGGTGTACATGCTACGAAACCTTTACTTACTCAGGAGGACTTATCTCTTGCCTATTCTCCTGGTGTGGCGCAGCCCTGCTTGGAGATAAAAAATAATCCACTGGATGCCTACAAGTATACTTCTAAGGGTAATTTAGTAGCTGTGATTTCTAATGGTACGGCGGTTCTTGGTTTAGGGAACCTAGGTGCGGCTGCCTCTAAACCGGTGATGGAGGGAAAGGCTGTATTATTTAAGAAATTCGCGGATATCGAATCGATTGATATTGAAGTCAATACTGAAGATGTCGAGGAATTTATATCGACTGTAAAAAATATTGCTGGCACTTTTGGTGGTATTAATCTCGAGGATATAAAGTCTCCTGAGTGTTTCGAAATAGAGCAGCGTCTCGCGGAAATGTTGGATGTCCCAGTATTCCATGATGACCAACACGGTACGGCGATTATAGTCTGTGCAGGTCTGATCAACGCTGCCGATCTGACTGGTAGAAGAGTGGAAGATCTTTCAGTGGTGGTCAACGGGTGCGGTGCGGCCGGAATAGCATGTATCGAGTTAATGAAAAATATTGGTGTAAGCAAGATTATTGTTTGTGATCAGAGTGGTGTTATCAAGACTAGTAGAGAATTTGCTCCCGGAGATCGTAAGGCTGCGTATGCTGTTGATATCAATGCTGATACTCTAGAAGGAGCATTGAAGAATGCCGATGTTTTCGTTGGATTGTCGGTTGCTAACGTTCTGAAACCGGAATGGCTTTCCAAGATGAATAGGGATCCAGTGATCTTTGCATTGGCAAATCCAGACCCTGAAATAGATCCAGAATTAGCAAAAAAAGTCCGTCCGGATGCAATTGTGGCAACTGGTAGATCGGATTATGGTAACCAGATTAATAATGTGATGTGTTTCCCTTATTTGTTCAGGGGTGCACTCGATGTTAACGCAAGCAAGTTCAATACAGAGATGAAACTTGCTGCAGTAAAGGCGATTGCAGATATTGCTAGAATGCCAATCTCAGCTGAAGTTATGGCTGCCTATTCAAATACACACATGCAGTATGGTAAGGACTACATCATACCTAAGCCTTTCGACCAACGTTTGATTGTCGAAATTGCTCCTGCAGTTGCGCGTGCAGCAATTGAGACTGGAGTTGCAAGAAAGACTATAAAAGATTTCGGAGAATATCGTGAAAGCCTGATCAAGCGTGTGGCTCAGGTTTCGACGAATCTTTTCGGAATGATAAGTGGTATGCTCAGGGAGAACAAGAAGCGTGTTATCTTTGCTGAAGGTGAGGAGATCAGAAGTATTCGTGTTGCTGTTCAGTGGCGTGATATGGGCTATGGTACCCCTATTCTTGTAGGACGCAGTAGCCTCATAGAGGAAAGGATGCAAGAAATGAATCTATCAAGTCGTTCAGGAATAGAGATACTTAACGCCGCAGTCTCAAAGAAAAATGATGAATATATAGAGTATATGTATCGTACCCTGCAAAGAAAGGGTTTTCTCCACAGAAGGTGTGTAAGAGATATAAAGACGGATCGCAATGTGTTTGCTGCTTGCCTTCTTGCCGCAGGTGATGGTGATGCGATGATCACTGGACTAACGAGAAGCTATAGTGATTGCCTTAATGATGTTGTTCCGATCATTGGTGTTACTGATACGGTATTTTCTATGTCGATTATAATCACTGATAAGGACACTTTCTTCGTCTGTGATGCCGGGATCGATAATATACCGGATGCTCAGGATTTGGCTGAAATTGCTATCAAGGGTGCTGAAGTTGTACAAGGTATAGGTTCTTCTCCGAGGGTCGCTATAATCGCTAATTCGAATTTTGGTAGCTCAAATGGCGAAAGTGCGTTAAGAGCAAGAGAAGCTGTTGAAATTCTCGACGATCTTGGGGTGTCATTCGAATATGAAGGCGAGATGGAGGTTGATACTGCTCTAAATGAAAGATCAAGAGATATATATCCGTTCTTGAGATTGAGTGGGGCAGCGAATGTTCTTGTCATGCCTAGCGCTGAAGCTGCAAGTGCATTGTGTAAGTTCTCCAGGGAGATTATGGGCACCACGGTTATAGGCCCGATCCTGTTGGGTTTGAATAAGTCTGTGCAGATAGTGCAGCCTTCATATGATGTTTCAGAGATACTGAACCTTGCACTCATCGCTGCAAAAACGAGCTCAGATTAATACCTAACTGATTCAAATCCAGTCAGCCGTGCGAAGCAATGGTAGGTATTAACATTCGGTGTGCAGTTTGTGCTTCTCAAAGAATCTGAGCTGAGCACCGACGATGTTCGGAGCTATGACTATTCCACATAACTTATAGTCCTTTCTTAAGAGATGTGATTCCCTGATTGAGTGCCATAAAAATCCTAGCGAGAGTGGTAGCATCCCTTGTGCAAGTAGTGATAGCGGCGCTGGTAGGAACGTCGATATTTGCTGAAGTAGCATCTGGAGTAATATTGTAAGTATCAAGGTGAGCCACATTCTGTGATACAACACCCAAAGATGCGAAAAGAAAAACGCTCCAAAAGAAAAACTGGATTTTACAAATACAAGAGAACCTATATCTTGTCTGATATCGGTGATGTTATTCGGGCGGTATACGTAGAAAGACTTCATTTTATTGTTTATCCTCTTCATCAGACAGATCTGAATCCAGAGACAGATCCGAATCTAATGTCTCCAACATTTTTTCATTCATATCACCTTCCTCGACGTCAATTGATGATCTGGAGACAGTTTTTTTATGTACACCAGTTTTTTTAATAATCTCTTCCCCCCTTATCAGTGCAGACAACTCTTCACCAGTAAGTGTTTCATATTCCAATAAAGCATTTGCTATTTTGTGCAACGAATCCAAATTTTCATTCAGGATCTTAGTTGCGTTCTCCAGGGCATCGGTTATCAAGATCTTGACTTCGCTGTCAATGAGATTAGACATTTCGGTTGAAAGTGTGTGATTATCTGTTGGGTCACCATATAGCAGCGGCCCGACTTTTTTACTCATTCCCCACTTCGTAACCATCGATCTCGCTAACATAGTCGCCTGTTTTATGTCAGAAGATGCGCCACTCGTTACTTTGTCCTCACCGAAAATTATTTCCTCTGCCGCTCTTCCACCCATTGCAACGATTAGATCAGCATGCATCCTTGCTCTAGTAAAAGATACTCGATCGTGCTCAGGAAGTCTCATCACTAAACCGAGTGCTCTACCACGTGGGATTATAGTTGCTTTGTGTATCGGATCAGAGGCTTCGAGTTTCAAACTAGTTATTGCATGTCCTGCTTCGTGATATGCCGTTAGCAATTTCTCCTCATCCCTCATCACAAGGGACTTTCTTTCCATTCCCATGAGGATTTTATCTCTTGCGTACTCAAAATCCTCATTTGTTACGACCTTTCTATTTCTACGTGCTGCTATGAGCGCAGATTCATTAACTAGATTTGCGAGGTCAGCACCTGAAAACCCAGGAGTACCACGTGCTACGATTGATACATCCACATTAGGCGCTAGCGAAATCTTTTTCAAATGGACTTCGAGTATTTTTTGTCTTCCAGCTATGTCAGGAATGGAGATTGTAATCTGTCTATCGAATCTACCTGGTCTCACGAGGGCCGGATCCAAGACATCTGGTCTGTTAGTCGCTGCGATGATTATCACTCCTTCATTTGCTTCGAATCCATCCATTTCGACCAGAAGCTGATTCAGAGTCTGTTCTCTTTCATCATTTCCACCACCGAATCCAACGCCACGATGTCGCCCGACAGCATCTATCTCGTCTATGAATATTAGACATGGAGCATTCTTCTTTCCCTGATCGAACATATCTCTAACCCTGCTTGCACCTACACCTACGAACATCTCAACAAAATCGGAGCCGGAAATACTGAAAAATGGTACCTTTGCCTCGCCAGCAATCGCTTTTGCTAATAACGTCTTACCTGTTCCAGGTGGCCCTATGAGCAGACAACCTTTAGGAATTTTACCTCCAAGCTTCTGGAATTTTTTTGGTTCTCTCAAAAAGTCGACAATTTCTGCAAGTTCTTCCTTAGCTTCATCTATTCCTGCGACATCCTTAAAGGTTACTTTATTGTTTCGATCACCTAGGAGTCTTGCTTTCGATTTCCCAAAGCTCATAGTCTTGTTGCCACCTGACTGCATTTGTTTCATGAAGAAGATCCATACGCCGATCAGTAGCAGCATTGGAAACCAAGATATGAGGATGTTGAATAGTAGATTCAGAAAGCCGTCGCCTGATGCAACCTGGAAATTGACATCATTTTTCCTCAGAAATGGAACTAAATCAGGATAAGTAGTGGCTTTAGTATAAAAATGAACCCCATTCTTTAACTGTCCTGAGATATTGTAGCCATCTATTAGTATTCTCTGTACTTCTCCCTTTTCCACGAGATTCAGGAATTCGGAAAACTGGATCTTTTCATTTCTTCCTCCGAAGCCAAGATTGAGTGCAACCTGCCCGAAAAGAAGGGTGACAAAGACAATTATTCCTATCCAGAGAGAAAGATTTTCTAAGATTTTTTTCATTCAATTCTTGCAGAGAAAACGAGGTGCAGTTCCGATTATAAAATTTTTCTTGTATTTATCAATTCTAGGGAAAAGCAACCAGAATTAATCATTTTTCCAATGGAACGTAGATTTGAGAACTTTTTCCTCACATCCCGAGGAGTCTAGTTGTGAAACCCTGCGATTACTCAAAACGAGTATATTTTTGCTCGGAAAACATCAAAAAAACTTCTGACAACGTAAGTATATCATGTTATCCTATCATTTCGGTGATCTTTCTTCTTATTAAGTGAAGTTTACGTTTGGATGGCTATTAGAACACTTAGATACGAGTGTTTCCTTAGAGCAAATAATAACGGCATTGATCTCTTTAGGATTCGAGGTTGAGCGTTGTCACAGTATAGGATCTGGTTTTGTGGTTGCAAGGGTCGAGGAAGTATCTAAGCATCCGCAGGCGGACAGATTGAGGCTTTGCAGGGTCTCTGATGGAAATCAGGAATTCCAGATCGTTTGTGGTGCACAGAATGTCAGGGCGGGTCTGAAAGTTGTTCTGGCGTGTATTGGTGCAGTGATTCCATCTAATTCAATGAGCATCAAGAAGAGCAAAATCAGGGGATGTGAAAGTATGGGAATGCTTTGCTCTTCCAGGGAATTAGGTCTATCAGAGGAGGACGACGGTGGTATCCTCGAACTCGGTGATGAGTATGAAATTGGTACGGAATTCAGTATTGATCCCCTAATAGAAATCTCTGTGACTCCGAATAGGGGCGATGTCCTGAGTATTTACGGTATAGCAAGAGAATTAGCTGCTGCTGGATACGGAAGACTCATTCAGTCTAAGATCAAGTACTACCCAATTGAAACCCAAGAGACAATAAACTTTGAGATCCATTCTGCTGAGGCTTGTAGTAAATTTGCGGGGTTGTCCATAACTGGCGTGAAAAATACTGATTCACCTGAATGGCTGAGGAAAAGACTCAATAGAATAGGTATAAGATCAGTTTCGGCTTTGGTTGATATAGTGAACTATGTCATGCTCTCCTATGGTTCTCCTATGCACATCTACGATGCAGATGAAATTAAGGGCAGAAGTTTATCGATATCCGTTTCGGTTGGTGAGCGGAAGTGCAAGGCTCTCGATGGAAAAGAATATACTATCCCAGATGGCTCTATAGTAATTGAGGATCAAGTGTCGGAAGTCCACGCGATTGCGGGGATAATAGGTGCTGAAAAAAGTGAATGTACACTCTCCACAACGAACATCTTTCTAGAAGCTGCGGTCTTTAATTGTGTGAATATCGCTCTGACAAGAAGGAAGTTAAAAATTAATACAGAGTCTGCATATAGATTCGAACGTGGAGTGGATCCAGGTTTCACTGAAACTGCATTGCGTATTGCTGGATCCATGATTATAGAAGTCTGTGGCGGGAAAATGGGGGAAGTCCAAATTTGCGACTCAGGAATAAAAAGGGAAGTAGTTAAGTTTCCTATTTCTTTCTTTTCTTCGATGACTGGCATCGAAATCGAGATATCTAGAATGATTCAGATTTTAACGAATCTGGGCTTCGAAGTGACCCAAAATGGCAAAGAACTTGATGTAATTTCACCAAGTTGGAGAAATGATATTTCCACGCAGGCATGCATAGCTGAGGAGATGCTAAGGGTGCACGGGTATGACCATTTAAAAGAAAATCCGCTACCTAATAGAATACCAGTAATTTTTCGGGAATCTCTTGAAGAGAGAATCAGAGGTCTGATGATAGCTAGAGGTTTCTCAGAAGTGATAACTTGGTCATTCATGTCGGAGAGAAAATGCGCTGAAAAGGACGATCTTGTATTGATCCAAAATCCATTAGGACTGGAGTTCAATGTGATGCGACCTAGTATTATCTACAATCTACTCGATGTCGCACAAAAGAACCATAACAATGGCACGCACATCGTTAGAGTTTTTGAAATAGGTAGAGTCTATTCAAAAAATGCTGAGAATAGCGTTATTTCTGCATTGAAGTCCGGTCAGTCCTTTCAGAGGAATGTGCATGAAAAAGCTCACAGTATGGATTTCTTTGACCTTAAAGCAGATTTGGAAATGTTATTCAATTATCTCAATTTGGAAAATATTTCTTTTTCAAAAGAGGGATTGCCTACTTGGTACCATCCGGGAAAAGCTGCTGTAGTCTCCATAGCAAAACGTAGGATTGGCTTTATGGGTGAGATACATCCTGAAATTTCTTTCGGAAAGAAAATTGTTGCGTTTGAGTTATATCTAGACAGGATTGCCTATAGACAGCCTTCCAAGGAAAGTGTTTTCAGTAAGTTTCCAGTTGTGGAGAGGGATTTTTCCTTTGTTTTCGAGCTGGATAAGGATCCGTGTTGGGAGGCTCTCGAAAAAGAAGTCCGATCCATAAGTAAGTTGATTAAAGACGTCACCCTGTTCGATAGATATGAAGGTGATTTCAATGGAATGAAGAGACTTTCCTTAGCATTTCTTGTGACCATGGAAAATGACCTCCATAGTATGTCTTCTGAGGAAATAGGTGGGTTGAGTGATAAAATTATCCAATGTGTGGAAGAAAGGTTCTTCGGAACTCTGCGCGTAAGTTATAAGTAGATCGTAAAATTTAAGTGTTAATTAATGTGGATGTGATAGGTAGGAGACCCGGCACAGTTTTTTAGAGAAGGTATGGAAATAAGGCCTCAATCGCTGCGCGATAAAGCACATGTAACTATTCTGGACTTAGGTAGTGATAAATTGAGATGCATGAATTTTAATTTGATCAATTCTTCAGAATTGGAAGTCACAGGCTTCGCTGAAGTCCCCGCGGTCGGAATCAAAGGCGGAATAGCAATCAATATAGAGAAGGCAAAACGCTCGCTCCTGGGTGTCATTGAAGCAACTGAAAAAGTCTCCGATGAAGGTATAGAGGATATCTACATCATTATCTCCGATCCTAGTATTACCGGAAAGCAATACAGAGCAAAGCTCGAAGTGGATAATAAAAAAATCTCTGAAGTCGACGCCGAACTACTAAGGAAAAAGGTCGCTGAAAAAATAAGTACTCCGATAATACATATGGTTCAGCAGGAGTGCTTGATAGATGGTGTACAAGAGGTCTCCAATCCAATAGGAATGTATGGGAAATCTTTGAGTGCTTCGTTCTACGTAATAACGGGCATCAGGACAATGATGCTGAATCTCGAGAATCTTATTTCCCAGTGTAATCTTAGATTTGCAGGTTGTGCTTTTTCTCCTTATGTATCAGGTTATTCAGTCCTCTCAGAAGATGAGCGCGAAGTAGGCGCCATAATTGTCGAGATGGGCGCAGCATCTACTTCGATGGCCGTTTTTAAGTCTGGGAAAGTCCAATTTATTTCGAGTATTCCAGTCGGTGGATCACATGTGAGTAAGGATATAGCCTTCGGTTTAAATGTCGGAATATCTATCGCTGAGTCACTGAAGAAAGATTGTGCTCACTTGTTGCTGGATAGAAATAGCGAAAGTAATAGGATAGATATTTCTGGATATTCTGATCTTGTGCATCAGCAGGATGTCAGTATCAGAGAGATCGCGGATATGGCTGTTCCGCGCTTGGAAGAGATTTTCGAGATGGCTCATGAAAAAGTGAAGGACAGTAATTTTTCCACAGTTGTTCTAACAGGTGGCGGAAGTAAAATAACTCAGATCAGGCGTATTGCAGAAAAAATCTTCATGAAGAAGGTCAGAGTGCAAGGCGATTTTAGGGTGCGAGATGTCGTCTATGGATCAGAGTATAGTAGTGTCTTCGGTCTAGCAGCTATACTGAGGGATTTCCGTAAGGAAAGCATGCAAAAGAAACCTATAGGATATATAAGAAGGATATTGGAAGCTGTATCCATCAGGATAGGGTAGGCGCCACCGAGAGCTGCCTACAATAGAAGCTACACTGTACTGGGAAGATGGGGCGATCCCAGTGGAAGTTAAGTAGCTGGGTAGGTTCTGCTGGTTTCTGATTTTCTCATTGAGTCCACAGAGAAAAAGCCTGAGCCGAAAAGCACCAGAATACTAAGCGCAATAAACCAAGGATAGTACTCAGTAAACTGATTATAGGTGAGATAAACAATGGTCGTAACAACCAACATCTGGAATGACGCAAGTCTAGTCAGGAAACCAAGTCCAATGAGTAAAGCTGATACAAAATCAGTAGCCGTGGACAGAACTGCCCAGAATACGCTCCCAAACAAAGGCAACCTATACTCGTAAAGAAAGAGAAGGGATGTACTAGACCAACCAAGCACTTTCGAAAGCCCTGAGTCAATGAGGACCTTTGCCATCCATAAGCGAACCGTCAATATCAGAAGTGGAACAAAATACTCTTCCAATACTATCAGGCAGCACTTAAGAATGTTTACTAGAGGCTTCATCAAGGACTTAATTCTTAGATCTAGATAATATTCTTAGAAATGGTGCCGTAATTGTATACTATTTTTTGTTTACAGGACAAGTATGTTGCATCTAAAGAAGTTATTAGAATATCAAGTAAAAACGTCGAATAACTATTTCACATAAAACGACAAAGGTGTTAAGATTGTCTACTAAGCAAAACGTAATAGATAAATGGAAAATTATCTCTTCATAGGGCTCTTCTTTCTTGTAGCTTGCCTCATTAGTGTTATCATGCTTTTTTTGCCGTCTTTGATTGCTCCTTCCGTTTATAGTAGGCATAAAGGTGATAGCTATGAATGTGGTTTTGATAAGCTGAGTTCAACTGGTGAGAGATTCCATGTTAGATTTTACATTGTTGGGATACTTTTTATTATCTTCGATTTGGAGATAGTTTTCTTGTTTCCTTGGGCCGCTGTTGCTAGAGAGTTGGGACCAGCAGGGTTTATTTCGATGTTGATATTTCTTTCGATATTGACTGTTGGCTTTGTATATGAACTCTTGTCTGGTGCTTTGGAGTGGGAGTGAGATTTTTCTGAGGTTCTTTGGAAAATTTATCGATTTTTCCCACATCTTGGATCTTCGTTTTTGTGTTCCTCAGTGTTTGTTTATTGAGTCTTCTGTGTTTTATAGTTGGTAGTGGTGTTTGATCTGATCTTAAAAATTTACTAGAGATGCAAAATGACTTTAACAAAAATACCGCACTTCCTGAAATGAATAATAACGGCTATTTTATTGCAAAACTCGATGAGCTTGTGAATTGGGCGCGCTCGGGTTCTTTGTGGCCTATGACGTTCGGATTAGCCTGTTGTGCCGTGGAAATGATGCATTTCACCGCTAGTAGATATGATATGGATAGATTTGGTATGATTTTTAGACCTAGTCCAAGGCAATCTGATGTTATGATCGTAGCTGGTACACTGACTAATAAGATGGCACCTGCCTTGCGTAGAGTGTATGATCAAATGGCAGAACCGAAGTATGTTATTTCGATGGGTAGTTGTGCTAATGGTGGTGGATATTATCATTACTCCTATTCTGTGGTGAGGGGATGTGATAGAATCATCCCAGTTGATGTTTATGTTCCCGGTTGCCCGCCTACGGCTGAAGCTCTTCTGTATGGAGTTCTTTGCTTGCAGAAAAAAATTGGGCGGCAGCGGAATATTGTTCGTAGGTGAGGTATAGTGAGCGATAGTGTAGCCTTTGATCCAAGGGAAATAGATAAACTCATCGATGAATCTGATCCTGCTGTTCTAGGTATCTGTTCGGATTCCTTGATGGAGGTCCTTGGGTATGTGTCTTCTTTAGGGTTCACTCTTCTTGTGGATGTCTTTGGTGTCGATTATCCTGAACGTGAAAAGAGGATAGAGCTCATCTACATATTGCTTGACATGAAGCAAAATAGAAGGTGTCATGTGAAATTAGCAGTTGATCCTGCTTTAGAGAAGGTTCCGACTTGTTGTGGCATCTTTCGGGCCGCAGATTGGTTTGAGAGGGAGGTATATGACATGTATGGTGTTATTTTCTCTGATCATCCAAGGCTCGAAAGAATCCTAACTGATTACGGGTTTGAAGGATTCCCAATGTTGAAAGATTTTCCACTTACTGGGTATAAAGAAGTGAGGTATGATCTTGAGACTAAAAAGGTTGTCTATGAAGATGTGAATCTTCCACAGGAGTATAGGTCTTTCGATTTTCTTACTCCGTGGGAGGGGACAAAGTACGTAGATGAGATGTCGGGCGAGAAAAAAGATTAGTGCTGTGCCCTTGTGGCGGAATGGTAGACGCGGCAGACTCAAAATCTGCTGTCCTTGCGGATGTGCTGGTTCGAATCCAGTCAAGGGTATTTTTCTTTTGTTCCCATGGGGACTTTTAGTGTTTGATGTTTACTTAGCTTAGTAAATGAGGGTAGCTATCAATGGATTTGGTCGCATAGGTAGAGCTGTGTTGCGGATACTTATGGGCTCCAACCGCGGTGACGTGGAAATTGTTGCAGTGAATACTCCGGGTTCAATAGAGAATTGTGTTCACCTCTTGAAGTATGATTCTGTTTATGGACGTTTCCCGTGTGCTGTTTCCTATGCTAGTGAGGATGTTGTTTTACTCGAAGGTGCGCCAGTTCGTTTTTCACGTGAGCTGGATATTTCTTTGCTAGATTGGGGAAAGCTAAATGTCGATCTGGTTTTGGAATGTAGCGGTGTTTTTAATTCTTATGAGAGAGCGTCTGGGCATCTGAGAGCTGGTGCTAAATTCGTCTTGGTGTCTGCACCGGTGCCGGATGCTGATGCAACGATAATCTATGGTGTTAATCAGGATATTTTGAAGCCTTCTGATAGGATCATTTCGGTTGGATCGTGTACGACAAATTGCCTTGCTCCTTTGATAGACGTCATTCACAAGGGTTTTGGCGTGAGTAGTGCATTTATGACTACTATACACTCGTACACCAATGATCAGAATGTCGTGGATAATAATCATAAAGATCTACGTCGTGCCAGAGCGTGTGCAATGTCGATAATACCTACCACCACTGGGGCAGCGAAGACGATAGGAAAAATATTCCCGGAATTGTCTGGTAAGGTCGATGGAATTGCTATGCGGGTCCCTACACCGAACGTATCTATGGTCGACTTGACCCTCAATACAGAGCGTGATGTCAGTGTCAAAGTGGTGAATAATGCCTTTATTAATGCTGCGTCTTCCTACTTAAAAGGGGTACTCAGTACATGTGACGAACCATTGGTTTCGGTGGATTTCAATGGAGATCCGCATAGCGCAGTCGTCGATCTGACAGGAACATATGTCGTATGTAATAGAATGCTTCGTCTTGGAGCTTGGTATGATAATGAAGTTGGCTTTTCCTCGAGGATGATTGATATAGCTAGAATGATTCGCCAAAGAATATACTAGGGATTAGAATTGTTCCAGAGAGAATCCGTATTGGTCGGTGTATTGAGTAAATGATTGGCATAGACAAAGTCCGCAGTTGCAGGGTTATTCTAAGAGTCGATTTCAACGTTCCAGTGACTGCTGATGGAGTAATAAATGATTTCTCCAGAATTGCTGTAGCCCTTCCAACAATAGAATTACTTCTGAAGAATAATTGTAGTGTTCTTCTACTTTCCCATTTTGGAAAGCCAGACTCGGGATCGAAAAGTACATTCTCTTTCAACAGAATTATTGAGCAAATCCGTGAATTTAGTCGCCTGGACATTCGTCTAATCCAATCTGAATATCTGGATAATGCATCGACTTTAAAACTCAGGGAAGTAGCCCTACTAGAGAATATAAGGTTCTTTGATGGCGAAGTCAGTAATGATCCCGAATTTGCGAGACGTCTTGCTCAATATGGGGACGTATACATCAATGATGCATTCTCGGTTTCTCATAGGGAGCATGCATCTGTTGTGGGAATCCCTAATTATCTTCCGTCTACTACGGGATTGGCTTTTGCGCAGGAATATAGTGCGCTTGACAGTATCGCCTCGAAAGATTCTGCAGCAATTATAGGTGGAAGTAAAATCTCCACGAAACTTCCATTAATAAAAGGGTTACTGAAAAAAGTCGGCACTGTGATACTTGGGGGTGCTCTAGTAAACGTCGTGCTAAAATCCAGAGGATATGAAATAGGTCGCTCGCTATGTGAAGGTGTCCATTGCGATATTAGCTTAGAGAATCTATTTATCCCATTCGATTTTATTACTTCCTCTGGGGTTGAAGATGAGAATTATCATATCGTAGATGCAAGGTTCGTACCAAAACATGAAATGATGCTTGATGTCGGTCCCGCGTCCCTGATCGCTATAAAGACAATCCTCGGAAGATATAAAAAAATTTTGTGGAATGGCCCTATCGGTGCTTTTGAGGTAAAACCTTTCGATAGTGGGACAATCGAGTTGGGTAATTATATTTCCTTTCTCACTAGGAATTCTGGTGTCATGAGTGTCATAGGTGGAGGTGATACGTTAGCAGCTATCAAACTTATTCAGGACCCTTGTTTTTCATATATCTCGACTTCTGGTGGCGCTTTCCTCAAGTTCCAGGAGGAAGGTACTCTGCCAGGGATAGAAGCGATAAAATCCAGGCAATTCTAAGAAACTCCTGAGGTGTTTGTGAGATCACAGCTGAAGATTATTGCGCTGTATTTTTCAAGACAGGCTAGTTTCTGTGAAGTTCATGTTGTAATTGGGGGCTCCAATTAGCTGAAGTCATATTTGCTCGTATCCACATTGTATTTTTTTCTTGTGAGGGCGAGCATTATTCCTATCGCCATGCCTGAGGATATCATCGATGAACCGCCATAGCTGATGAATGGTAATGTCATGCCTTTTGTTGGTATGAGATTGAGATTTACACTGATATTAATCAAACATTGTGCACCCAGATAGGAGATGATTCCCATGCCTGCTAACATCGAGAACTCATTCTCCAAATCAGAGATTTTCGAGAGATTTGTGATAATCAGAAGTAGATAGAGTATTACAATACTCAGCGTCAGCACCAATCCGAACTCCTCTCCTGCAACTGAGAAGATAAAATCAGTGTGAGCATCAGGTAAATGCATTTTCACCTTGCCCTCAGAAGGGCCAACACCTAGTAAGCCTCCCCTAGCAAGTGATTCTGTTGCTTTCTGCACCTGGAAATTATTCTCACCTTTGGAGTTGAAAAAATTATCGACTCGATACTTGACGTGTGGTATGGTCAGGTAAGATGTCAACACAATGATGGAAAAAATACTCATAAAAACTGGAATCAGAAAGATTGTTGTTCGTGAAAGAAATATTATTGAGAAAAATATAATACTTACTGTCACGAACATACCAAAGTCCGGTTGCAGAAGCAGAAGTAATGTGATTCCTAAATAACAGAAGGACGCGTAAAGACAATTCCTCGGATTATTTGATAGGATCCAGGCGCAGAACACCGAAAATGTTGGCTTGATAAATTCAGAGGGTTGTAGTGAAAAGCCCACAATGCTGATCCATCGCTTTGCGCCTTTGATGTTTGTGCTTTTCAGAAGTGTGACGAACGTGAGAATAATCATTACTCCCAGAAAAAAGGTGCAGAGAATTTTGAGTTCCTGCGTTGAAAGACAGGAGAAAAATACAATCATCGAGTATCCAAGAATGATATTCAGTGTGTGATTGTGTATGAACTGGTAGTGATTGATGAAGCCTATTTTCATTGCTATCGCAGGACTCGCAGATGCAATAAGACTCATCCCAATTATGATGAGAATCGATACAATAAGCAGAGTCACCTTGTCTATACTCCTGAACCAGATTAAGATTGCATTTCTTCTTGACATCTCTAGATATTCGGGAGTTTGAATTTCACATTTTCCCCTTTGAACACGAAATCTGAGGACTCAGTACAGTCGAAGTTGTTCTTTAAAAATTCGACGAGTTCCTGAACCAGTAAATCCGGCGCAGAAGCACCTGAACTTATACCTATCCTGTTTACCCCTTCAAACCAGTGAGCTTCGGCTTCTTTGTAGTTGTCTATGAGGAAAGCTTTCGGACATATTTCCCTTGAAACTCTCATTAAATTGTTCGAGTTGGAGCTATTCTTCGAGCCAACTATTAACATCAGATCCACCTCTTTTGCGAGCGCTTTCACTGCATCTTGTCTATTTTGTGTTGCGTAGCATATATCCGATCTTCCCACTATATTTGGGAATTTTCTCTTCAGTGCGTTTACCATCACCGACACGTGATCACAAGATAGAGTGCTCTGAGTCACGTACGCTAATTTTCCTTCTAGATCATCGAGTTTTTCTATATCCTCAAGTTTTTCTAGGATGTAGGTCCTTGCCTTAACTCTTCCTGCAGTACCCATGACTTCTGCATGATTTCTGTTTCCTATAATCAGAACAGTGAAATTTTCTTTTTCATAGGCTTGTGCCTCTCTGTGGATCTTTAGGACCAAAGGGCAACTTGCATCTATGAGTATCAGATCCATGGATTTGGCATGATCTTCGACTTCGCTTGAGACACCGTGAGCATTGAGGATAAGTACTGAGTTTGCTTCTGCTTCATTGACGTTTTCTATGAACACTACCCCCCTAGCCTTAAAGTCCTGGATTACTCTAGTGTTATGAACTATCTCATGGTGTACGAATATTTTTTTTTCTGGATAACGGTCGATAGCAATATCAACTGTATTTACAGCCCTCTCTACACCAGCACAGAAGCCTCTAGGTGCAGCAATTAATATTTCCATGTATTTTGTAATTATTTAACTAGTATTGCCATGTTTGTGAAGTAGCATCCTATTTATTCCGCGTCAATGTAGCTTATAGACGTCTATGAAGGGATTTTGATATACTGGCTGTTGTGAGCTCTCTTAAATGATTTACTCAGCATGGCAGACCTATCTTGAAATATCAATTGACTCGTCAGTTGTGGAATTCAAGGAGTGTCTGTATGACGCTCAGTGGACTTCTCTAATGCGTGCAGTGATAGGAAAGGTTGCCTGGTGATTGAGTGACTTAGTTTAGAATCTTCTCTGAAATGAAAAAACTTGAATTAGTGTTATCGCAGTTTGATCGTGGACTAATTTCCCAGTACGGTGGTGCGAAGTTCTTGATTTATTATCACTGGAAAAGAATCACGAATGAGGAGGAAATTCTTAAAAGAGTCTCGATCAAAAAGATTTTGTATGCTGTTGGTGGACAAATTACGGTGTACGTGTGCGCCGAAAATCCTGGAGTTTCGCTGAAGCTACATTACCGTTTTCAAGAGTTGGTGGAGCGGGTAAAATTACATACCAAGATTGGTGCCGAGATTAAGATGGTATTGACGCGATGATATTGATAACAAGAGCGATAGAGGATGCACTACCTTTACAGGAAGAATTGGCTAAATTGAACATAGAAAGTCATATAGAATCACTTTTTAATCTGCAGCCATTAAGTTTCGACTGTAGTATATTGGTTGGTGCAAGGATTGTTGTGACCAGTAAAAATGCAATCAGAGCGCTTAGTCTCCTGGACGCGAGTAAGGATCTAAACATCTATACAATGACTGATAATATTGCAAAGTTTGCAAAGGATCTTGAGTTTTTCAATGTTTCTTCATGCGGCTGCAATACAGTAGAAGAGTTAGAAAAGCATATAATCTCCACCTTCGATAAAAGTAATAGATTTATTTATTTATCGGGAATGGAGATTACCAGAGATATAGTATTCATTTGTAATGCTTATGGGTTTACCTTCGAGCGGCTCATCTGTTACAAGATGAATGCACGTGAGAAGTTCTCTGAGGTTTTGGTTGAGCTGTTGAGAACCGCTCGTGTTAAGTGTATCTCCATATTTTCAAGGCGTGCAGCTGTTGTATGTCGATCCTTGCTTACTGATTATCGATTCGAACCTAATCTTTTTCACTACTTCCTTATGAGTAATAGAGTTGCCTCAGTTTTAGACTATCCTAATATTCATGTTCCGCCATTTCCAACTCAGAGCGCACTTATTGATATAATAAGGAATCATTATTACACTGAGCAGGAAAATTGAACTATTTAGTCGCACTATTTCAGTAGTGGGTTGTTGTTCCGCTGCTGATCGTACTATTAGAGGATCTTAAAATGCTTTTGAGTTGCAACTACTTCATTAAAAGAAAAATTCTAGCACTTAAGTCAGGAGTATTAGTTGTAGTGAGGATAATGAATCCATTATCTTATAAGATTTTCTCGGATGGTAAGAGGAAATATGAAAAAGAACTGTCAGAGTTGGAAAGGCAGATTAGGACGCTAAAGTTGGATATCGTTAAATATGATTCAGAAAATTTCCTGTTACTTATTGACGACGAAGGTGCGATTGAGGGTATTCATGCTAAAGTTACGGAACTTGCTTCGAGTGTCTTCCTCGAATATGTTGCTATCCTGCTCGGTTATTATGTCTTTTTGTCTGAGGCGCCAGATGAAGTAATACGAAAAGCTTTCACTGCAGCTTCGTTTGGTGAAAGACATTCAAAGCCGCTTGTGAATTATTTGGACTGTGAACCCCAGTTGCAATGCTTCTGTGATGCAATACGTAAGTCGACAGTCTTATACAACGCTCTCAGGAATTCAAATTTGTACGGTGTTTTTCAGCCTATCGTCGATATACAAAATTCCGAAGTTGTTTTCAACGAGTTTCTCCTCAGAATAAAAGGTCAGGAGACTATCCAAGACTATATCACTGCCGCTGAGAAAACAAATCTTATCTCCATCATAGATGAGTTCGTCTTTAAGCATGTGATGACACTACTTGAGAGTAATCCAGATTTAAAGTTGTCCTTTAATATTTCAATGTTCAGCATCAACAATGGGAGGTGGGTAGATGACATCCTTAGACTATTTGTAAATCTTCCATTTATTGCAAAGAGGGTCGTCGTAGAAATCACAGAGGAGATGATGTTACGCAATTTGGACAAGGTTTTTGATTTCATTTTTAAATTGAAGTCCGTGGGATGTAGTATTGCGCTAGACGACTTTGGTAGGAATTTTTATATTCCCTTTCTCCAGTTGGAAAAGCTTCCTATAGACTACATAAAGCTTGATAAGGAGTTTGCTAAAGGAATCACAGATAGTAAGAACGTACCTATATTCATGAGCAGCATACTCGAGATTGCAAAAAACCTGAACGTCAAGATAATCGCTGAGTTCGTTGAAGATAGTGATGTTTTCAAGGCATTTAAGCAGCTTGGGATTAGATATATGCAGGGTAATTATCTTCAAAAGGCCAGCACCGAGGTGAAAGATACAATTATCACATGAAGAGGATCTCTATTTTAGGTTCCACAGGCTCTGTGGGATCCCAGATTGTGGAAGTAGTTTCCCGTTTTTACAAGGATACCATCGAAGTTGATGCGTTGAGCTGCAGGAGTAGTTATCTATTGCTTGCCCAGCAGGCTCTGGATTTATCACCAAAAAGGGTCTTTATATCCGAGGAGAGTGCTTATCCGAAGCTAAAGCAGATACTATCCTCCACGAATATCGAGGTTATTTGCGATCGTAGTGGCGATATAGGCAATATCTTTGCTGATAATGATATGCTCATCGTTGCGACTTCAGGAATTGAGGGTCTGCTTCCAATGTATGATGCACTTAGTTATGGAATTCCAGTTGCAACCTCAAATAAGGATGGTATCGTATGCGGCGGAAAATTGCTGTTACCGTATGTGGACAAGATTTCTCCGTTGGATTCTGAACATTATGCAATCAATGAGTTGCTTCGCTCTAGGGATCCTAAATTGCTTAAGGGTATCACTCTGACTGCTAGTGGAGGTCCTTTTTTCCGCAAAAAGAAAAGTGGTGTTGGTATAGCCGATGCTCTTTCGCATCCAGTTTGGAAAATGGGAAAGAAAAACTCAGTGGATTCCGCTACGTTGGTCAATAAGATCCTCGAAGTAATAGAAGCTCATTATCTTTTCAGAATCAGCAAAGAGGATATTTCTATTCTGATCCATCCAGAGGCCATCATTCACGGAATGGCGGATTTCTTAGATGGATCGCAGCATGCTTTTATTTCATCTCCTGATATGAAAATTGGCATAAATAGTACTTTGTCTCGCCTGGTTGGTGGAAGTGCAGAGACCACCCAGAAATATGCGAATATTTCACTTATTGGAAAAAATCTTACCTTCTATCCAGCCGAAATCGAAGAGTTTCCTGTTCTCAAGTTTCTTAGAACAGGTCAGGAAATTACGTTCAATGTCGCAAATGATCTTGCGGTCTCAGAGTTCTTATACGGAAGAATAGCTTTTCATGCTATTCCTGATTTTATCGCTGCCGGTATGGAGAGTTTTCATTATAACGAAAACTCTATCAACAACATCGATGATGTGTTGGCCACGTATAATGAGGCTAAACAAGCTTTGAGTAATAACAATAAGCTCTTCGATCGTCGCAGATCCGCTGTCTCCTGAAGTGCTTCTCGGGTAAATAACTTAGATCTAGCTCCGGGGATGCTAATATTTTCTCAGCTTGTTGCTAAGGGATCATATTTTCTGTGTGCGTTGTCATTTTTTTTGTGGATTTCAATCAATTCCCTTGCAATCTGGAGACAGGCATCCAGCTTTGTATGTTTCCCAGTTGATAGCGCCACTTTTCCTGTATTTTTCTGTGTGAGGAGACATTTTTCTTTTGCTTCCGCCTCACTGATGAGGTCCGCCTTTGTCAATACTATGAAGTGATCTTTTTCTTCTAGGTCATTCTTATACAATGCAAGCTCATTCCGTAGTAGCTCGTAAGTGGAAACAGGATCTTTTTCGGTGCCGTCTATGAGGTATATAAGTCCTTTACAGCGTTCTACATGTTTGAGGAATCTGAAACCTAAACCAATGTTCTTGTGAGCTCCCTGGATAATTCCTGGGATATCGGCAATGACAATCTGAGTATCATTGATCTCCGCAATGCCCATTATAGGCTCGAGCGTCGAAAATGGATAGGCGGCGATTTTAGGTTTTGCATTCGAAGATCTAGATAAGAAAGTTGATTTTCCAGCATTTGGGAGACCGATTAAACCGATATCCGCCAGTATTTTCAGACTCAGTATTATCGTTTTTTCTTCTCCAGGAACGCCGTGAGTAAACTGCGTCGTGGACCGATTATATGAGCTCTTAAATGTCGCATTGCCGCGACCCCCCTACCTCCTGAGGCACACATGAAAAGTTCACCATTTTTCTTGAGATCGCACAGCAGCACGCCATCTTCAGAGATGATCTGCGTTCCTATTGGTACCCTGCAGATCAGATCTGAAGCACTTTCGCCACGTCTATTTGCTTTTTTCCCTGCTTCACCGTTATGTGCTTTCAAATGTGGTTTGTAACGATAATCTAACAGCGTATTCAGATTCTCATCTGCGCAGAAAATAATATTTCCACCGTTGCCTCCGCAGCCGCCATCCGGACCACCAAACTCAATGAACTTCTCTCTGCGAAAACTCGAACAACCATCACCACCATTTCCTGCTTTTAGGAATATCTTTACTTCATCTATGAATTTCAAATTTGACCTCCATTTGTACAAAGGAATCGTAACGGGCTACACAGCAACTTATCGTCGAAGGTCTTTATATTTCCAGATTGCCAACTGCGTATAAATAATCTAAAAAGAGACTTCTTAAAGGTTAACGAAATAGTTACCCACTATATCTTATCGTTTTTCGGGGCATTTGTGTTATTTTGCAAAGATCATTCTGCTATTATAAGATCTTGTACTTGGATTTCTATTTACTGTTCGACAAATTTTTATGATGCTGGGGAAAATAGTACTTATTACTGGTGCACATAACAAGATTGGTGCATCGGTCGCAAGAAGATTTGCCTCCGAAGGGGCGTCGCTAGTTTTACCCGCAGTGGATTTGAGTGATTTAGGAGAGCTGGATCAGGATATTAGAAAATTAGGTGGCGAATCAGTTTTAGTACAGACCAACATATCGGATATTTTGCAGATAGAAGCCTTAGCAGCATCCATAACCGGGATGTCGAAAAAATTGGATGCCCTAGTCGCTGCACATTTCTATACCAGCAAACCAAACGTTCTTGTGGACTATGAAGTCGATGAATGGAAAAAAATATTAGAGGAGAATTTTTCCCTAAATTGGTATCTGCTCAAGCACTTCGATGGCTTGTTGAAACTTTCTGGTTCTGGAAGGGTAATATTTATTTCAGTGGAAAGTATTGTTGGGAAAAATCCTCTATATTTTTCTCCATACGTTGCCAGTAATGCAGGCCTAGTGCAGCTTATGAATGGTTATTCGAATGATGTGCAGACGCATGGCATAAAAGTGAATATGATTGCACTAGAAGGATACGAAGATAGCCCCTCCTTAGAACCACATCCTGATTGTCTGGAATTGTTCGTCACTTTGGCTTCTGACAGGTATAAGATCTCTGGTAGAAAGCATTATGTTTCTTATACTTGAGAGGTGAATGTTCTAGCTTGTTACTTTTCGAATAGCGCTGATCATGGAAAGTAGTCTTGACTCAGCTCTGCTAGCCTTGGTCTACGGATGGATAAATTGGTTAAGTGGAATAAAAAATTTTTCTAGTAATACCGTTGCCGCATACAAAATAGATTTACTTTCCTTATTAGATTTTCTGTGCAGATTTCATGGCAGACCGGTGCTTGTTGCTGATTTGACCATCATAAACAATACGACGCTCCGCGGATGGTTCGCTGATAGGAGAAGGAGGAAGATTTCTTTTCGTGCAAATAGTAGGGCCCTTTCCTCGGTGAAAAATTTTTTTAGATATCTGGGTAAGCACCAAGGGATAGTCAATGAGGAAGTGTTGTCCATGGCGCTCAAGTTCAGGGGAAACTCCATTCCAAAATCATTGACCTTAGATGAGATAACGGAAGTGATTGAAAAATTTTCGTCTTTAAAAAGCACTTGGATAGTACAAAGAAACATTGCTTTATGCTATCTGCTGTACGGATCTGGATTAAGGGTAAGTGAAGCCCTAAACCTCAGAATAAAAGATCTTGAGCAATCTTCCATAAAGGTTCTCGGTAAGGGGAATAAGGAGAGAATGATACAGATCTTACCAGTCGTTAGGAAAGCATTAGAGGATTATCTCGAGCTTTGTCCATTTCCCTCTGAAAGAGAAAATTTTCTTTTCTTGGATCGCTATGGCAACAAGCTATGTAGGACTGTGATAGCCTCTGCTATGATTTCTCTACGAAAGAAATTTAATCTTTCGCCTAATATTACCCCTCACGCGCTGAGACACAGTTTTGCTACGCATCTTCTTCAATCTGGGATAGGGATCCGTAAGATACAGGAATTGTTGGGTCATTCTTCATTA
Organism: Neorickettsia helminthoeca str. Oregon; assembly: GCF_000632985.1. NCBI lineage: Bacteria > Pseudomonadati > Pseudomonadota > Alphaproteobacteria > Rickettsiales > Anaplasmataceae > Neorickettsia > Neorickettsia helminthoeca. The sequence continues at coordinate 366,401 of NZ_CP007481.1, forward strand.
GCTAGTACTGAGGTGTATACTAAACTCGATGTCGCATCCCTGGTGAAGAAATATGCTCAGTTCTCGCCACTTGATGATGATTAGTGAGGCCTGATCCTAATACAAGATCGATGTCGCATCCCTGGTGAAGAAATATGCTCAGTTCTCGCCACTTGATGATTGGTGGGAATTAGACCTAATGCAAAACTATCAGCTTGCGCTTAATATTCGATGCTGAGATGAAAAGAGAATAGAATACGCCTTTGGGTTACTTCCTCGAATTTATATAGTATCTCACACGGTGTTCCGAGACTCCTCCGATTGCTTAAAGGATTAACTGAAATAGTCGTATGCATTGCGAAAAATTTGCATACCGGGACCTTCGCTAGGGTGCTCCACAGCTTTTCTTCTATATTCCTCACGTCTGAGATAATAATCATCCATTTGTGTTGCTGTGACCGCTCTTTCTGGATGAGGCATAGTGATTAACATTCTGCCCTTATATTCAGTGATTGCAGCTATTCTATCAGATGATCCGTTTACATCCTCTAAATATTGCATGGCAATTTTACCTTTCAGTTCTTTCGTGTTGAGTGCCTGTAAGTTTCCTTCGCCGTGTGCGATCGGTAACCTGATTTCCCCGATATTCTTTAACCATATGGATTCGGTATCAGCGACGCTTAGGTCGTACCAACCACACTGATACCGGTTGGAGATGTTTGCCTCGAACGTTACTCCAATATCCGTAAAAAGACGAGTGAGTATCTGGGCTCCATTGCAAATTCCGATGACCAACCTGTCCTTGTTGAGAAAGTTATCTATTTGTTCAAGTACAATCCTGGCTTTACACGCGAACGCGTTTCCTGCGCCCGTGTGGTCCCCAAATGAAAAACCTCCAGGAATCGCAATGACCTGATAATCCTCTAGGATATACGGATCTGTGATCAATTCGTTGATATGAAGTATCTTACCTGAGAATCCCGCTAACTCGAATGCGTAGAGGGTCTCAGTTTCACAATTTATTCCGTATCCAGATAATACAAGCGCTTTGGCCATTTTGCTATATAAATGCAAGTACAATGTATCACGTTTATTTGAGGCTCGCACCTCGAGATTTTGTTATCTAGAAAAATCTCCTTGTTATCTTCATTCTCTGAATAGCTAGTGGATTGCTATTCCCTCTCCAAGCGTTTTTCCATACACTGTGTGACGGCGCAATGGCCTACGAGAGCTATAGATACACCGGTGAGCATGCTTCCCACGATTTTTAACCAGTTTGGTAGGTCTCGCAGTTTTGACACGTTGTCCAGTAGCGTGTACACTATCCCCGCTATGACTATCGCAGCACCTGCTGCGATAAAGCAGCCTTTCAGTTTTGCTGTGGTGCTCATTTTTCTTTTAACTGGTTTTTTTTCTTTGTCGGTGGATTTGAAAAATGAGAAGAATCCTGAGCCCCCGCTTGCTCCTTTAGAGGCTGGAGCTCCTACTGTACTGCCACTCTGTTGCGTGAATCTTTTTCTGAAAGCAGCCAGTATTCCACTGCCTGTTGTTTTTTGAGTTTGTTCCGGTTCCAGCGCTGTCACAGGTATTTTTTCCACTTGCTCCGCTATTAGTTCGATTTGGGAACGCATCGCCTGTATGGCACTTGATATAACACTAGTAGGGCCCTCGAGTAGTGGTGCTTCTATGGCCAGTCCAGTATCAAAGCAATGTATAGACTGCCCACTTGCGCTGCTTCTAACGCTTAATCTATGACCATATTGAAGACAAAGTGTCTGCCATGATATATGAAGTGCTGGTGTTGTTACACCGTCGTGCTCTATGAAATTTGGATCGAGCTGTAGCATCAAACCTTTCTCTAGCTCTTCATACGGCACATCAAGTGGGAGGATGTCGTGGATGTATTGCACAACCGCCTGCAGGTTTTTGGAGAAATTTAAGGCGCCTTTTAAGGCTGCTGCTATTTCAGGGCCATATGCTGTTTGACACTCAGGATTAACACACACCCTCTTAAGACCGCCACCTGCTTCTTCGATGATCAAGGTTCTGGAAATATCTCGTACGCATTCTAACCCCAGTACTAGATCCATATAGCGCTGAGGGCAGGTCAATTGTGTCCGTACCAGTACACAATTCTCTTCGAAGGCAACTGTTGCGCCTGCCACAAGGCCGCAGATTGCGTTACTTCTAGCGCGAACAATCATGGCCTCCTCAAAACCCGAATAGAGCTGCTGACAGTTCCCAGGTAGTTCAAGGAGTACATCTCCGCCAGTAGCTTGAGGGGAATATCGAGTACAGCTCTGCCTAACGGATGGAAGGCTTCTGCCCTGTTCATGTGTAGATGAATGGATGGCAAAAGACTGTCGTGTTACCCAATATCGTACCCAAGGAGAGTTGAGTGCTGCCTCTGGAATAGAAATATAGCTAGCCTGAGTATACGGATCGAAATGCATACGTGGCCTTTGTGCTGGGCTACCAGTTGTCTCCGCAGTAAGTGCGCTGAGTCTATTGCAGAAGTCACCGAAAGGTGCTGTCAGTTCTACTGAGAGACATTCAAGTCCCCTTAAGGCATGCAGTAAAAGCCTGCCACCACCAGGAAAATTAAGAAGCCTTAATGCACATTCTTCTGTGCCTGTCTGCTCTACTAAGATGTGACGATTAGGTAAGCAGAATCTTGTAGGGTCTATACCCGAGGCAAAACCTATTAACTTCTGTACCCCGTCTTGGGAGAGACCAGTGAGCTTAAATACGACTTCTGATCGTACCCCCGGGATACCATTGCTTCCTGAACTCGTAGATTGTTCTTCGAGCGTCCTGCGCGTTGGGGATCCTCTCTCTACTGCTGGAGTCTCTCCTGTAGCATTCTTAATAATGCCCCAAATAAGCTCACTCTCCTCCAGAGTTGGAGCACTTACTGCGCCTAGCCACTGATGGAGTTGTCTTAGATCGAGGAAAGACAAATAGCATTCAGTTTCATTCCATTCTGGTCCTTCCTCAGCCAATTGTGATGCTTTCGGAAAGAGCGTGGAGTAGGCATCCAAGAGCGGTACTCTTAGACCGATTTTATTTTTATCTTTTGGAGACGTAGGTGGAAATAAAGAGACACCTGTGAGCCCGAGTACTCCCTCTATTTCAAGTTGAAGTAGCCCTAGTAGTCGTGTGTCTTGAAAAAGCTCGGACATTTCCTGAGTTTTCTGTAGTTTTTGTTTAGTTTTCTCAGTACTTTCCCCAGGTAATGCTGCATCAAGTCTCTGTACAGCCCTTCGAAGAAATCCTCTAAAATCAGATGTTGTCTTAACAGTTGGTGCTACTTCAGCTGCTGGCTGCTGTGCTACTTCAGCTGATGGTATAGGCTCGGTTGCTTGTTGTACTGGCTCAGCTGCTGGCTGCTGTGCTACTTCAGCTGATGGTATAGGCTCGGTTGCTTGTTGTACTGGCTCAGCTGCTGGCTGCTGTGCTACTTCAGCTGATGGTATAGGCTCGTCTTCTGGCTGTGGTTTTGTCTTCCGGCGTAATGCTGACCTAAATACTCTTGTAAACCCATCAGTGAATTCTTTAAAGGGGGATAGCCCTTTAGATGGTGAAGCTCCTTCCACTGATGGTATAGGCTCGGTTGCTTGTTGTACTGGCTCAGCTGCTGGCTGCTGTGCTACTTCAGCTGGTGGTATAGGCTCGATTGCTTCTTCGATATTATCCGCGCCTGTGTTATCATCAGAACCTTGCTCTACTTCAGCTGATGGTATAGGCTCGGTTGCTTGTTGTACTGGCTCAGCTGCTGGCTGCTGTGCTACTTCAGCTGATGGTATAGGCTCGGTTGCTTCTTCGATATTATCCGCGCCTGTGTTATCATCAGAACCTTGCTCTACTTCAGCTGGGCTCGTAAGATACGGTTTTTTTGGATCATCTGGTCCTTGCATCAGAACTGTATATAACTAGGAAGAGAGATATTTCTACTGAATGTCCATATTGGATGGATATAACAGACATTTTATAAATTTATTCGTAAACTTACAATTTATTCGTAAACTTACAGTAAAATTTATGGAATAGGATAATAAATTGTATTTTTTTACAATATATGAAACAAGGTTAGCGAAAATGATAATCCTAGCAAAGGCTTGTTTGCGGTATAGTCGACTTATCAGATAAGACCAGGTAGTTTACCGGCAATCATACAACATCTTGTCGTGAGTTTATTTGTTAAAAACGCTTGTGCCGAGTTGTTGCAGTAAAATTTTGCTTAAGATATATTTACCTTGGATCTAACGTTTTACTTAAATGGAATCATTACAAGAGAAACTAAGAGATGTAGTACTCGAGCATACCATCAAGGTGTCTATCATAGGTGCTTTGAATCTCTCAGAAGAAAAATATGATGAGCTAAAGCTCGAAACTGATCTTGCTTCAGACCTCGGTATGGATAGCCTTGATGCAGCTGAGATTATCATGCGTATAGAAGAAGATCATGACCTCGAAGAGATCCCAGAGGATTATGCGAGAAAGGCGAATACAGTAAAGCACATATATGATTACGTGCTTAAGCATTGTGAGAAGCCGTTGGATAAGTTGTTAAACTTCTCTGATAAGAATTATTTCTTTAAAAAACTCATTACTAGGATTGCGGAAAATGCAGGTCTTGAGGTCAGCGACCTGGAAGGCGTTGTGGGCATGGATGAATTGAAATCGAAACTTGGCATTTCCGATCAGTGATAAATGCGAAAAAGAGTTGTCGTAACTGGCCTGGGTCTAGTTACTTGCTTGTCTTCTAAAAGGGAAGAGTCCTGGAAACTTATTCTTTCCTCTCGTTCAGGGATTAGGAAAATTTCTACTTTCGATACGGAGAATCTTCCTGTCTGTATAGGTGGGGAGGTCCTTGATTCCGAATCTGGAGGGGATTTTGTAGTCAAGGAGTTCGGGGATCCACGGAGACACGATAAGTATATACTATACGGTTTTGCCGCTTCCAGGGAGGCAGTACTGGATTCTTGTTTACTTGATTATCCAAGCTTAGATAAATCAAGAGTCGGAGTCTCGATCGGTTCTGGCATTGGTGGTCTGCCGCTGATTGAGAAGAATTCTATCCTGTTACATGAAGGTGGTCCGAGGAAAGTGAGTCCATTTTTCATACCGGCGAGTCTGATCAATCTTACTTCCGGGAATGTTGCAATCGAACATGGCTTCACTGGACCCAATGATGCGATTGTCACTGCCTGTGCTACTGGAGCGCACTCGGTTGTCAATTCCTACCGCATCATCTGCAATGATGAGGCTGATGTGATGGTTGCTGGCGCTTCTGAGGGAGCACTTTGTAGAGTCGGTATTGCTGGATTTGCGAGTATGAAGGCTCTCTCTAAGAGAAATGATGAACCAGAGAAAGCTTCCAGACCATGGGATGTCAATAGAGATGGTTTCGTGATGAGTGATGGCGCAGGAATTCTAATACTTGAGGAATATGAGCATGCCAAAAAGAGAGGCGCTAAGATCTATGCTGAGTTGATCGGCTTTGGTGCTTCCGGGGATGCATATCACATAGCTGCTCCACATCCCGAGGGTGATGGCGCATTTGCATCCATGTCGCGCGCTATTAGGATGTCAGGTAAGACTCTCGAGGAAGTCGATTATATCAATACTCATGGTACTTCCACTCCAACCGGCGATATCGTCGAGTTAAACGCTCTGAAGCGCCTATTTGGAAATTCTCTGAGGGCCGGTGTCTCTTCAACCAAATCGTCTATAGGTCATGCTCTAGGTGCTGCAGGTGGAATAGAAGCAGTTTTGTGCATACTTGCTATGCGTGATTCCGTCATGCCTCCTACAATAAACTTGGACAACCCTGCGGAGGAAGCCAGTGGATTTAATCTTGTTCCACACGTACCTCAAGAGAGGAAGTTGAATTGTGTCCTCTCTAATTCTTTCGGGTTTGGTGGTACTAATGTATCATTAATGTTTGAAAAGCATGAGTAATTTATTATGTTTGAAGAATATAAGGAAATTGCCTCTGCATGGTTCAGGGATTTAAGAGATCAAATAAGGGATGAGTTCTTGTCCATAGAAAAGGAATTTGATCCAAGTTTTCAGTCCGGTTTTGTCGTTGAATCCTGGAAAAGAGAAGGCGGTGGTGGTGGCGAAATGAGTCTCATGTACGGTTCGGTCTTCGAAAAGATCGGGGTGAATATATCCACTGTCCATGGTTCATTTAACGGCGAATTTGCAACCAAAATCCCGGGTGCGCTCAAAAGTGAAAAGCAATTTTGGGCAAGTGGTATATCTCTGGTTGCTCATATGAAATCTCCGTTGGTTCCAGCGGTGCATATGAATACTCGCATGATTGTCACGGATAACTACTGGTTCGGTGGTGGCGCTGATCTCACCCCAATGTATTACAATGAAGAAGATGCGTGTATTTTTCATAGTGCCTTTAAGGAAGCCTGTGATAAACATGATGATGATTACTATAACAGGTTTAGCAAATGGGCCGATGAGTACTTCTTCCTGAAGCATAGAAACGAGCCCAGAGGTATAGGTGGAATATTCTTTGATTATCTGAGAACAGATGATTGGCAAAGGGATTTTGCGTTCACTCAGGATGTAGGTAAGTGTTTCTTATCGGTTTACCCAAAGCTTGTGAGGAGAAACATGTATCTGGAATACACTCCTGAACAGAGGGAATTTCAACTTCTAAAGAGAGGTAGATACGTCGAGTTTAACCTTCTCTATGACAGAGGTACAGAGTTCGGACTGAAAACAGGGGGTAATACCAAGGCAATTCTGATGTCCCTTCCACCTGTGGCGCAGTGGAAAGATTTTTAAGTGTTTTTCGCTACCTTTTTAATATATCCAGTAGTTTTGTTTAGATTTTTGTGCAGTTTCTCTATTTGCTCGTTGTTCTAGGGACTTTTGTTGTTGCGTTGCTTCAACTTTCTAAGGAGTCGAGAGCTAGACGAATTTCACATATTCTTTTCTGGTGCGCTGGTGTCTGCGTGATAGCTTTCTTCTACAATGTACAGGAGAGATTCTTTCAAAATCAGCTAGTCGAGCAGATACGTGATAAATTTCGTGAAAACGCTCAAAATACAGAGATGGTTTTCAAGAAAGCTAGGGATGGACACTTCTATGTCGATCTTTTGTTTAATGGCGTGCGAGTAAAATGCCTTGTGGATACCGGTGCAAGTGATACTATTCTTTCAAGAAAGGATGCGCGTAGATTAGGTATAAACCTGGACGCACTGGATTATACTAAAGAGTATCAAACGGCAAACGGAAAAATAAATGCTGCCCCAGTACTTTTTGATGATGTCTGTATAAATAGATACTGTATCCCTTCGTTAAGTGTGAGTGTTTCAGTGCTTGAAAATTCTGGTACTTCGTTGGTAGGGATGTCGTTTTTGAAGCACTTTGATTTTGTTGTAAGAAGAGATACTCTCTTTCTATTTCGTAAGGGATCTTAAATTTCTAATATCTCATTGGTAGGGATGTCGTTTTTGAAGCACTTTGATTTTGTTGTAAGAAGAGATACTCTCTTTCTGTATTACAAGGGATTGCGAGGATCGGACTTATCCGAAGTTTCCAGTTTTATTTTGTCTGAGGCAACATGAGTCCGTTCTATGCTAGTAGCTTTGTAGAAAATTAAAACTTTCTTGCAAAAATGACTGTAATTTTGTAATCTGGTGTTTAATGAAAAACCTTAATAGTGTCTTTAGACTGAAGCTTGCGTTATTTCTTTCTGGCCTCCTCTTTTGTGAGCCTGCAGCATCCAGTGCCCTGAAATTAGAAGTTCATAGAGATACTATAAGTAGAAAGTTAAGTTCCGGAGTAAGTTATGGTAACGGCTGTCCGTGTGCAACTGCACCAGTAGTAGGTGGTGACAATAAAATAGAAAAAACTCGTAAAAATGGTGGATCAAGAGAGTCTCAAAAAAAGGTAAAAAATAGCTCTCGCTGTTCTGAAGAGGGAGGACAAATTTTTCTTGATTCGCAGGGTAATGTGATTCAATTTAATCAAGGTCCTCTGATGCCTGAGGTGCTAGATCGATCTAACAATAAAAAAAGGAAGAAGATCTCTATTCTACCGAAGGAGGATATCAGTAGTTCTGATGCGATGGCTAAGAAGGATGCCAGTGAAAAAATCAAGAAAAAAAGAATTATCAATGGAAGAAAAGCTGATGTTTTCAGTACAAGTGGACATTCAAAAGATACCCGGGCAGAGACTCAGGGTCGTAGTCGCTATAAAAGAGGGATGACGTTGACCGTCGGTCATGAGCTTACCTCATCTTTTTCTGGAAGCATTCTTGGTCGTACAAGAGAATATGGCGCTCTGATTCCGCTTATAGGTAGAGATAAAGGTCTTGCGTACTTAGACTCGAAGGTGAAGTTCTATGACAGTAAGGCGCAGGAAGTCAGTGCGGGCGTTGTTGTTCGAAGAAAATTAGGTAAGTCGATGATAGGTGGCCTGAATCTCTTTAGAGATATAAGGAATACGCCTGAGCATATGTATACATGGTATTCTTTTGGAGCAGAAATGTTCTTCAAGACCCTTTCTATAAGTGGTAACTGCTACTTTTCCAGTAAGGATGGCTATGTTAACGAAGTGAAAAAATTGTCTTTAGATTCTGAAGATCAGAGAAAGTCCAGGGTTCTGCTTAACGAAAAACTTCCGGCAGATGGCTATGATGTCCGAACTGCTTTGAAAATCAATAATGTAGTTGGAGTGTATGGAGGTATATTCTCCTTCCATAGTCCTTACGACAAATCTGTTGAGTTGAGTGGTTACAGACTTGGATCTAATATTTCATTTAAGCTGAACAAGCGCTTTGTGTTTTCAGTGAGCCCTGAATTCAAAAGAGATAACAAGCAGGATACTTTTTCTACTAGTTTTGGCTTTACGCTTCCGATAGGAAGAGGGTACGACAATCTATTAGAGCACGTTGTTAGGGATAAAGATATAGTATTGCTTGAGTCTAGTAATGAGTATCCAGTCAAGGGTGTTTTCCTAGATGCTGGAACGAAGCGTAAGATTACAGAAGTTGTCGAGGCTAATACAAAAGATAAAATACAAAAAGCGGATAAGGCAAACGGCAAATTATACCATATCAAGAATCCTGAAGCAGAGATTACACTCTCAGATGAATTAAAGAATGTCATTCTTGTTGGTGATGCAGATCTGGAGGTGCATATACCTGACACTAAAGGTACTAGGGTGGTGCCATACCACATTACCAGCAATGGTAAAGGAATAAAATTCGGAATGAATGGTGAGGGTGATAAGAAGTTAGAAAATCTATTAATTAGTGGTTTAAGAGTAGATTTGGGAGACTCTGCTAAATACACGATGACAGATGTTGAATTCCGTAATAATGAAATAAAAAGCAATAATGAGCGGCCGTTCCAGGATGATGAAAATGTAGTGGTAACTGGTTCCAAACTTGTGTTGAGTGGTACTAGTGGTGATAATGGGCAAAATGGTCCAAAATCCGTGTTTTACTCTAGTAAGACTATTGGGCCAATCAAGTACCACATTGCAGACTCAACGATAGAGATGCCAAATATTGACCTCAGCACCGACGAGAAAAGGAAGAAATTTGCAGTCTTTGATGCAAAAGACGGAGCAAAGATACATGCTAGTGTCGGTGGTACTTTAAGTATAAAGACAAAGACTACTCCAGAAAAAGAGTAGTAGGTTAGTTTAAGCCTACTGAGCATCACTCCATAGGAATCTAGGTAAGAAGTCCAAGTCAGGATTGGTACATAGTTCTGACTTGACAATCTTCATGGTTGTATTTATGATCTTGCCTATCTTCCCACACAAACTTATCAGATATATTAGATGCCCGACCTTCTGTAGTCGATGCGGAGCCAGCCCCTGAACTCAGATGCTATAGCCCTAGGTGGCGGGATTCACGACTAAAAAAGACACAGGATCAGATAGCAAAGCTGTTCCCACAGCTGCACCTGGACTTTGAGTTTGGATTCCTTATCACGAATTTTTCACCGACTAACTCTTTCACATAGTCCACTTGAGAGTGCTTAATTAATTCCAACGATGCACTATCTATCTCCACGATTACCCTTTCACCCTTTAGGAGATAATATTTTTCTGCTAGAGTAGCGCTGTGTATTCCATTTGGGTCATTGACCTTTATATCGTCCGGTATCTTATCACTGGGTTTGGTTTCAAATCTATACTCGAATCCATTACAACCCCCTGGTTCAATCGTGATTTTTAAGCACTCCTTCTCCTGAGTTATGGCAAGTATTTGCTTGAGTGCCGATTCAGTAATCGATAGTTTTGGTGTAGCGCCGTTCATTCTAGCAAGTGATAAATTAACCTCTGCTTCTGCATCTAGTGTAGCATTTTGTTTCTGATTCCACAAAAGTAGTTGGTGCATGCTTATTACTTCGTTCATCGAGGATTACCCATGTTGATTATTAATTGAAGTATATTTTTGAGTAGGTTTAATTCAGGTAATAATTACGATAAAATTCCACTACCTTTTTGCGATAAAATGCTTGCTTCGTACTCATCCTCTCCAAGAAATTCCAAGGGCAGACTGTTCCCTGAAAAGGAAGATGTACATAGGGATTGTTATCAAAGAGACAGGGACAGGATAATACACTCTTCCGTTTTTAGGAGACTCATGCATAAAACACAGGTCTTTACTTGTCACGGGAATGAGTACTATAGAAGTCGTCTGACTCATAGTTTGGAGGTCTCGCAAATTGCGCGTTCCATAGCGAGGCTAGTGAATGTGAACGAGGACCTTACTGAGACAATTGCGCTGGCACATGATATTGGACATCCTCCGTTCGGTCATATAGGGGAGGAAGCTCTACTCGAAGTGATCTCTGAGCATTATAAGTTTGACCATAATGCACAGACAATCAGGATACTTACAGAACTCGAGCGTCAGTATATGGAATTCAATGGACTGAATCTTACTTGGGAGACTATAGAAGGTATTGCGAAACATAACGGTCCTATCAAAGACCCACATCAGATAATAAGGGAGTATAATGAATTAGTGAGTCTAGACCTCCAAAATTATTCGTCCCTAGAAGCGCAGATCTCAGCAATAGCAGATGATATTGCTTATAGCTCTCATGATATAGATGATGGATTATCTTCGAAGTTGATCACTTATCAGGATTTGAAGGATCTACCGATCATAGGAGAAAATATAACAAGGTTTGAAAAAGTTTTTCCGAATACAGACGAGAGTCGTATAATATATAAGGCGATAAGAAAAATGATAGGTTTCCTGATCAATGATGTGGTTGCCGTGATTCGCAAGAATATAGAATGTAATTCTATCAAAACTGCTGAGGATATAAGGAACGCTGGTGTCTCTGTCGCACATTTTTCCCCAAAGGTCGAACAAGATATAAAAAAAATCAAAGCTTTTCTGTACAAAAACCTCTATTTCCACTATCGCGTAAACAAGAATAGAAGTAGGCTCAAGAGAATAGTGAAGGATTTGTTCGAAATTTTGTTTGAAGATCCGCAGTGCCTACCCGATCATTGGTACGAAAGAGTAAAAAAATCCTCCTCTACGAATAGGAAAGCTCAGGTAATCTGTGATTTCATCTCTGCTCTGACTGATAGGTCAGCTATGAGAGAGCATCAGAGATTTTTCAGTACATATGTTTTTGATTCTGACTATTAGAGTGTCCATATAGTAGGGGGTCTTGGACATTTGCTGTGCACTTGTTAGAAGATTGTCTATTCATACAGGTTGCTTATTGGGGTCTATGCACTGGGAAAGCGAAGGGGTAGTCCTTGCAAATAAAGGATTAATGGAAAATAAAATCGTAGCCACTCTGTTCACCAAGCATTATGGATTGAAAAGGGGACTTTATTCAAGAAAAGCTATGCTTGATATGGGTAATATAGTCTACTGTAGGTGGAGCGCCAGATTGGAAAGCCAATTAGGTTACTTCAAAATAGAATCTAAAGAAATAATTTCGTCATTTTTATTTACTGATTATAGAAAACTAAAACTACTCAATGCAGTTATAAGTGTCTTGCTTAAAGTTCTTCCAGAGAATGAAGTAAAGGAAGAAACATATCATGTATTCACAGAATTGCTGCATGTGTTAAAATCAGTTAACTTGTGTTACTACAGGAAATTCATAGAGATGGATTTATCGATACTCCAACATTTGGGATTTCAATTAGATCTTTCCAGGTGTGCCGTGAGTGGTGAAACAGAAAACTTATTCTATATTTCCCCGAAAACCGGGAGAGCAGTTACTAAAGCTGTAGGAGATCCTTATAAAGATAAATTACTACTTCTTCCCCAACTGCTGTATAAGATCAGTAATAATTTTACTTTTGAGGAACCAATTTCACGTGAGGAATTCATAGAGTGCGTCACTGTGACTGGATTCTTCTTAAGGACGTTTCTGTTTTTTTCTCTGAACCTTGATCTACCCTATTATAGGAAGTCAATGCTTGATAATTTTTAATATACCCCTGCATCGATTTTGGAATACACAGACTTTGTCCCTAGATTGAAATTGTGATAGTTATTTGCTAGAATACGGATGTACGTTTCGTACTATGGCGATAAATGGTTTTTCATAATAGGTGTTTTGGACCCGAAGGCGGAATTCGGCGCCTCCACCGTTAGTATGGGGGCGAATTAGTATCGACAGGCATTAAAGGTCTAACTTTTGCTCGGTTGAGTGATCCCGTGATTCACAACACTTTTTATAAGTGCAAACGATAATTTCGAAGCTGAGCCTGCAAGTCTTGCAGTAGCTGCTTAGTTCTCTAAGTAGTCAGCGCGGCTTGGGGCAGCCGGGCAACAGAATGCCCCACTTTTTTGTTTATGAAGGAAGAGAAATATAAGACACTTGTAGACGCTGCAATGCTCGGCGTGGTTCGCTCCGTGGTGAGTGAGGCTTCTACTGGTACACCAATAAATTTTTTTATTACTTTCAGGACTGATGCATCTGGAGTTGTCCTCTCGGATGCTTTGCGTGCCAAGTATCCCAGCGAAATGAGTATCGTCTTGCAAAATCAGTTCAGAGATTTGAAAGTCTTTCATGACAGATTTACTGTGATACTAAGTTTTTCCCGTGTTGAGGAACGTATATCTGTGCCGTTTTCCTCGATATTGTACTTTCTCGACAGGGAGTGCAATTTTGCCTTGGAATTCCAGAATTTATATAACAAGTGTGATTCAGATGAAAGTGATACTTATGACGGTGGTAGTGGCCTTCGTTCTGAGACCAATGCTCAGAAAAATCAGGAAGGAAAAATCATAGATATCACGGATATGTTGACTAGGAAGTAATCTTTCACTCCTTTTTTGATTACCCTATCCCTCAATACATTGTACGTTGGCTTGTGTCTGGTATTGATTTTTGGGATTAGCTGTGTTCCGCTCTAGCTTTTCGTTTGTTTTATGTGTACTACTCGTATTTCTAGTTCCATTTAATGCAGTTTCCGACTTTAGTCGAGAGATATCTGTCCTTTCCGTGCGGAAGAAGCCATACCAGCGTGAATATGTGAATGCAGTTCATCCTGTAGCTAAGAAACCATATAAATCTTCGAAGAAATCTGCTCCGAGAGTTTTTCGCGCTAAGAAAATTGTCTCCACTGGAAAGAAAGATCGACACTCTCTGAGACTCCATCATAGGAAAAATCTTTTTTCGAAAAGTAGAAAAGGGGTTCAAGTAAAAGATAAGCTTATGGTAGCAAGCTATACTGTGAAAAAAGTCACTTATTACCCAGTGAAGTACAATAAATATCAGGAAGTAGGAGTTGCGTCTTGGTACGGTGGTACTAATCATAAAAAGATCACTGCTAGTGGCGAAGTCTTTGATAAACATAAGATCACAGCAGCGCATAAGCTATTGCCACTTCCTAGTATCGTAAAAGTGACAAATTTGGAAAATGGTAAGTCCCTGATAGTCAGGGTAAATGATAGGGGGCCATTTATAGAGGATAGATTAATTGATTTATCTGAGAAGGGGGCTAAGTTGCTTGGTTTTCAAGGTAAGGGCTTGGCTAGGGTGAAGGTTGAGCTTATTTCATATGGGTGAGACAATCTGAGTCGAAAGTTTAGGAAAAGTATATGTACGATATCGTAATCATTGGAGGTGGCCCTGCTGGATATCCTGCCGCGATTAAGGCGAGCAAGAGTGGTTTGAAGGTCGCGCTCGTAGAAAAAGATGAGCTTGGTGGAGTATGTCTGAACCGTGGTTGTATTCCTACGAAAGCTCTACTGCATATTGCTGAAAAATATCATTTCATAAAAAATGAGGCATCTACCTTAGGGATAGTGGTTCCTGATGTTTCCATGGATTTTCATAGAGCTATAGAATACTCAAGGGAGAAAGTTAGGAAACTCGCTGACGGAATCTCCTATCTGATGAATAAGAACAAGATAGATGTTTTTAAATCTCATGCCCGTATTTTACATGGTAAAAAGGTAGTACTAGCCGATCTAAAAAAAACCATAGATGCAAAGAATATAATTCTTGCGACTGGTAGTAGGGCCAGGATATTAAAAGGATTAGAGTATGATCATAAAATAATCTGGGACTGCAGGGATGCTATGATGCCTAATAATCAACCTGGCTCATTATTGATAGTCGGTTCTGGTGCTATAGGTATAGAGTTTGCCTGTATTTATAATTCCTTCGGGACCAAGGTGACTGTGATAGAGATACAGGACAGAATCCTCGCTACTGAGGATATCGAGATCAGCTCAATGGCAGAAGACGCTTTCAAAAAGAGTGGCATTGCGATACACAAATCTACGATAGTCATATCTTTGGAGGTGAAGGAAGATGGGGCATTAGTGAGTCTGAGTAATGGCAATACTTTGTCAGTGGACAGGATTCTTGTTGCAGTTGGTACTGAAGCAAACTCCAATGATATAGGGCTTGAGAACTTCTCCGGAATAAAATTGGATAGGGGTTTCGTGTGCGTGGATGAGTATTGTCAGACAGGCGAGCCAGGGATTTATGCTATCGGAGATTTAGTAGGTGCTCCATGTCTTGCGCACAAGGCAATATATGAAGCGAGTATTTGCATAAACAAAATCTTGGGCAAAAAGCCTTTTCCACTTGATAAGACGAATATTCCTAGTTGTATTTATTCGTTTCCATCTATTGCAAGTATTGGTCTGACTGAAGAAGCTGCAAAAAAGTTGGGTTATGAGATAAAAATCGGGAGAGTGAAATCCGACGGAAATGGCAAGTCTGTTGTCCTAGGGAAGACAAAGGGTTTAGTCAAGACGGTGTTTGATAAAAAAACAGGAGAGCTTCTTGGAGCCCACATGATTGGGCATGAGGTCACAGAGATGATTAATGGTTACGCTATAGCGAAAGCATCTGAAGCAACCAGTGAAACATTAAAGACCGTAGTATTTCCGCATCCTACTATGTCCGAGATGATGTATGAATCTGTTCTAGCTGCTGATAATGAAGAAATCCACTCTTAATGTTGTCGATGATATCATTGGACGCTTAGCGGAGATGGTGGTTGCTCTATATCTTTCGGCGAGGGGATTTAAGTATTTAAGTTAGTAAAATGGCGTTACAGGAATCCCATTTATGAAATAGACCTGATTTGTTCTAGAGACAAGACACTGCCGTTTGTGGAAGTAAAATTTCATAATTCATTGCATGGCATTGATGATGTAATTGACTATCGCCGGATGCATCGTATTTATGAGGCTTCAGAATGCTTCCTTGAAGATTTCCCTGAATATGAAAGGCACGAAAGACTATTCAAGATATTTTTTATTACTCCTGCGACAATGAGAATAATAAGCATATGATTCTATCTTTCCTTGATTAGAAGGTTACGGTTTATTTTAGCTTCGCTCGAACATTTAAAGTGACTGTGCGATCTCAGCCCAAAACGATCCTTGCTGTCGACAACAGGACCACGAATGCCAAGATGTCAGTAAAGGAGCTCGTAATTATTGAGGACGATAAGGCTGGATCACCACCGCACTTCTCAATTATAAACGGTATTGCCGCTCCTACAGAAGTCGCAAGTGTGAAAACAAGTACGATGGCTATCGTAAAGGTCGATTCAAGTGCAAGATTATGGAATCGCATTGCTATGATCATTACCATAAAAGCTGACATAATAACACCATTGCATAATCCCACCAATAATTCTTTCAGGAATAAACGGAAGGCATTATTATAAGCTAGTTTCTTTGTAATGATTGCTCTGACGGCTACAGTTGATGCTTGTATCCCAGCATTTCCCCCCATTGCGGCAGTAATCGGCATTAGGATTGCAAGTTCTACGTGTTGCTGTAGGGTCAGTTGGAAAAATCCAATCACATATGATGAAAAGTTAATACTCAAGAAAGTTACTATGAGCCACTTTATCCTATGGATCACGGTATTGGAGACACTCGCGTTAATATCCGATTCTGAAACCTTACCTGCGTGTAGGATATCTTCCTCTGCTTCTTCTGAGATAATATCCACCACATCATCGATTGATATCACACCAACGATTTTTTTTTCTTCGTCCACCACTGCTACCGAACGTAGGGAATACTCCCTAAATAGACGGGCTACCTCTTCTTGATCCTGACCTGTACCAACTGTCTCTATCTTCGTCTGCATGATCGATTTAACAAGCGATCTGCTTTTGGCGCACAAAATATCATTGAGTGAGACGCTCCCTATAGGTGAATTACTTTCATCCACTACAAATATTTCACTGAGATATTTCGGCATTTTTTTCTGTATGCGTATGAACTGGAGTACTTGTTCTATACTCCAATCTTTCGGTATTACTATGAAATCCTTGTGGATCAATCTTCCAGCACTTTCTTCTGGATAGGCCAGTATTTCCTTGATGACTCTATTGAGTTTTGATGGAAGTAAATCAATGATTTCTTTGATCGAATCTTGTCTTAAATTCTCGAGAACGTCGACTATCTCGTCTGTGGGTAGAGCCGTGATGATTTTACTGAATTGCCTTACTCCTAGCATCTCGATTATCTCGTTGATTAATTCTTCCGAGATCTCAGTCAGTACGTATGGATGCTCACTTAGATGCTGGTGTATGAATTCCCGTTTAGTCTCGCTTTTTGCATTAATAAATGCATCGACGAGCTCTCTCTGAGCGTGAATCTTCTCTTGCTCTGAGCTTACCTGTTCAAGTCTTTCTAAAATAGTACTAATTGTTTCAATCATGCAAATAATGATACACCAGAACTTCCAAAAAAGAGTTTATCAGTGGTTTTGACGCGGTCAAGTGTAAGGTCCAAGGACGCTACATCGAGGTAGGTACACTGATACCAATACCAGTGTACGCGTAAAAAATATCTTTAGGAAGCTTTCATTTCTAGGAGAGCGAAAGCATTTGGATTTATTACTTCTCCCCCAACTCTTTTTGTTATATAGAAGGAAATATATGGTTTTACTGAATATGGATCACCGAGGACCCTCATTTCATTTCTGTTGATGATTTGATAACTGCGCCTAAAATCCCCGAACATAATAGGACATGGACGAGGAGTAGCACTCTTTGTTGGAATGATAGGCATCTCTGCGCATTCAACTACTGCGATTCCCATTAGTGTGTCTGGCTCTCCGGAACGTAAACTCGGCTGAAACATATAATGCTCTGTTTGTTCATACTTCAGTCCCCTGACAATCTGGATGCTTGCACTGTTCATCAGGAAAGTACAGTTCACAGAAAACTCGCGCAGCAGTGAATAATGCAACTGTAGAATATCTTCGGCCGTGGTTTTACATGCCGTTGAACTCGTAATTTTACAAATTTGATCGGTATAGCAATCATTATACTTCAATATACCATGTGACTTATTTTCAGCATTCCCTGTGATGAATGCCTCATTTTCGAGTTGGGTGAACGCGAGAGCAGCTTGTTCTATCAACCACCTTTCTGCTTCGATTGCTGGGTCATCTAACACTTTTTGTGTATTTCGAGGCTGTGTGAATAGCTCATATGTAGTGATATTAGTTGTTATGATGTGATCCTTCGCATCATCTTCGGTATCATCGCTACTTTCATCAGAGACCCATTGTGCCTCCAATGCTTCACCGTTTCCTATGTATGTGATGCAGTCAGTTGAAATTGTATCAACTGAAGCAATCTTCCTCATTGGAGATAATTTTTTCATCTGATCATGAATAGAGTTTATCAGCGTGCTTTGCAGAGGAAATCCATTACTTTTGATCTCGACTGAATTTGTTGTACCTTTTCTAGATATTCCTCTAGATACTTTTTATACTGATGATTTTCTATGCTTTCAGAAGAACTAAATGGACGGTTTACTATTACAGAATAATTCTTTTTGAGTTTATCTAATCTTTTCTCTTGCTTAGATATTCTCTTATCCTCTTCTTCTTTGAAAGATTTATCTCTGACTCGAGGTTAGAGAGTAAAGCATGTATATCTTGCTCCATTTGCTTATCAAAAATTAAGAAAGGCTAAGTATATCATCCATTTTGCTGCCTGGAAGCAAAACATTATACTCTCTTCGATATTCCATATGGAGATAAAATCTAGATCCAGAGTATTTCAGTCCTTATGTTTTTTTCTGGATAGATGGATTGCATAGCTCTTTGATATAGCCGCATTTGCTGTACGATAGTATCGGTGATTTCCCTATTTTTGCCTGTTTTATAATCCCTAATTACTATTTCGTTGTCTTTGAATTCCACATGATCCATTCGTATTAGCCTACCTGCAAACAATACTTCAACCTCTCTTCTGCCGCTTGGAATTGAATTATTTTCTACAAATTTCAGGACGGTTTTGGATATTTCATCCTGTTCTTTTTGGTTCAGTGCCAGTGCACGATTCTCAAGGAACCCCTTTAACCATATTTCTGGCTTCCCGACTATGAAGATGTACTCGAGAATTTCATGGATGAGCTCCCCACGAAGAATTTCAAATGTTTTACGTGGTAGTACTGTTTTCTTGTCTATTTTAAGAGTTTCTCCCATGACCAAAGTGTTATCCTCATCGACTTTCCGCTGCTCACTATTAAATAGTGAAGATATTTCTTGGGCGGTGTTTTGCTTGCGATTGTCGGTGAGATTTTCATCAAAGTATTTGTGCTCATTTGTATGATAATAGGACCCATCTTCTTTTGTTGATCCGATCTTGATAATGCTGTTTGTACAAAGCTCGTGCCATGAGTTTTTCTTGATTTTTTCCCCAGTTCCTACTACATATAACTCATCTTCAGCACGCGTTAGAGCAACATATAAGAGTCTCATGTGCTCATGGTATATTGTCACTTTTTGCCTCTCTTTGATCCTGTCCGTAATCTCTATATTCTTTTCTGACGAGAGAATCGGAAGACCATCCTCGGTATGAAGAAAAATATTTCTATTCTGTGGGACGTAGTTGCTATCTGCAACAAAAACAATTGGATATTGCGCACCTTTGCTTCCGTGTACAGTCGAAATTGTTACACCATTCTCATTTGCATTCTTGATTCTTATAGTAGCATCATCCGTGCCGAAAATATAAATAAAGTCGTATATACAGTCATATTCCAATGTATTGTCAAGGAATGTGTCTATGTAATAATCAGTTTCACTGCCATACCAACGACCTAGTCTAGAAACAATTTCCTCATCAAGTAGCTTTGAGTATATCTGAAAGGTTGTGCCATATAGCTCCAACCACCTTTTGAGTATGTTTCCGCTGTCTGTGTTCTCAATATGATGAAACAATGGAACATCCTTATTAGATGTTTTAATTTTTAAAATCTCATCATCGCACCACCCTAATATGGGAGACTTTAATATTGTCACTAGCGCTTCTTCGTCATACTTATAAGTTATGAACTTTCCTAGATTTATTAATAAATCGAAGATCGGATTGGTTTTTACACTGGATTTGCCAGTGAAGTTCACAGGAATGTCAGCACTATTCAACTGAGTATAAAGATGGTCGACGAACGCTGTCCTATGCGCGACCAGAATTGCTATGTCACCTGCTTTCACGGATCTTTTTTTTGCCTTGATCATCCGCTTGTTACTTATCCAGCTTTGAATTGTATTTTTAATAGAAATTGCTAATTGGAGTTCAGCATCGATATCAGATTTTTTTATTAGAGGTCTGACTTCGACATAGCCTGGAGCATCTTCTCTATTTGTTTTATGTTGGATTGTCTCTGTATGCGATGCGCATAACGTAATATCAGCGAAGACGCTATCAACGAATTCCAGAATCGGATTGGATGATCTATAAGATTTCTCTATTTTCAGCTGAATTAGTTTTTCCTTTGGATCTCGTTGTTTCAAGATATTATAAAACGCAAGAAATGCATCAGGACTAGCCCCCTGGAAGCCGTAGATGGATTGCTTATAATCTCCAACTATAAAGAGACTTTTATCTTGACTATCATCCATTAGAAAGTCTGAGCAAAACCTGGAAATTATATATAATTGCTTCAAATTGTTATCTTGTGCTTCGTCTATGAGTACGTGATCTATTTTCGATGCGACTTCATAGATATTCCATATTTCCTTGCTTATTGCCGTTTCTATCACCGCGTTGTGTGCGATGTATTTCCTAGAGAAATTTCTATTCAGGTCTAAAAATTCACTGAACGCAGATAGTATATCTAGTGTATTTACAGGTAGTTGTTCTATTGGATTATCTTTCAGCTTTTTTATTATTTCCGCGTAGTCTAGGTGAAAATTATGAAGTAGTGAGGAAAATATCTCGTATAATTTTTGCTCAGTAATACCTTCAGATGTTCTTTCCGGGAGTCTACATTTCTCGAAAATGAACTGAGCAAGCATCTTGCAGAAGGTATGTTGATTCTCTTCATAGATTTCCTTCGAATTATACCCCGGATCACATTCTTTGATTGATTGCAGGCAAAATGCGTGGAACGTCTGTATTCGTAGAAATGAATCTGCTATGCATATAAGATTCCTGATGTAGGAGAAGTCATCGGTATTGATTTCTAGTTCGGAGCGTAAGTACCGTCTCATTTCGACATTACCCATTGTAGAGAGGATGCTAAGTGCCTCAAAGACGCGATTATACATCTCTGCGGCAGCCACCTTTGTAAAAGTAATGCACAGGATGTTTTTTCGTTTATGTATCAAGAGTGAGAGTACCCTCTTTACCAGTAGGGTTGTCTTGCCGCAGCCAGCGGAAGAATTGATCCAAATTGATGATCTGGGGTCGGTGATTTTTCCTATCATCTATGTAGCTAGTGGATCTAGAGGTTCATGATAACACAACCATTTTTGCATAGCACGTTCTTCTAGATATGCCTGAACGCTGTGAATTTGGGCAGCATGTATTATTTCTATGTCTACTCAGATGGTTACCATACTACAGTTACAGGACGGGGCCTGGCTTCAGTAACGCATAGGCAACTTTTCCCCCTTATAGACCTCTGTGTTACTGTTGTATGTAGCTTAGCAGGGTCTACTACTTTATCAGGGCCCGCTTCTAAATGAATTGTAGGATAGGCGTCAATCTCCTCAACATACTGCCAACTCGTCTCTGTTACCACGCTTTTTAAGTTATGCGGATCTTCAGATTTGTGTTCTAAGTTATACAGGGTCTTAGAAATCTTGCTGGATTCCTTAGAAAGAAAACCTGCGAGAAGTGAAACGAGGATTCCAAATGTACAAAGAAGTGCCAAGGCGGTCTTATTTGGGGTAAAGTGCACCTCTAAGGTATGAGAGAGATTACTGAGCCATGAAGAAGATTTACCATAGAGGTACCTTGCGCATTTTTTTAAGACACCAAAGCGCTCCAGAAGGAGCAATATAACAAAAACTGTAGACGCCGATGCTACGAGCGCCCAGATAAGATGGTTCAACCTTGATGCTATTCTAGCGGATACAGGGATGCTTTCGGAAGACAAGTTACAACGCTATTTTACTTTGCAAGATAGTATAATCTAATTATACCTTATTCGTACAGGGTGAGCTGCTAATCCTTATCTGGTCTATATAGCTGGTGTTATTTCATAATCCAGCCACCCCCTAACACTTTGGTACCGCGATACATTACGCATGCTTGACCTGGCGCTATAGCACATTTGGGTTCCTCATGTAGTGTAATTTTTAATCTCTCTTCTTGAGGGAAAAGACTTGCTTTTACCACTTCAGATCCTGATCTTAATTTTACTTCGACCTCCATGGCAGGGATTAATTCCTGATTGTCTAGCCAGTTTAATTGCCTTATATATAATGAATCTCTCTTCAGTGCTGAACGTGGTCCAACAGCGATTGTGTTGGTGACATCCTCTATCTTTATCACATAGAGAGGCTCTGATGCTGAAATATTCAGACCATGTCTTTGTCCGACGGTGTAATGCAGTATTCCCGAATGAGTTCCGAGCACTTTTCCTTGTAGATCCACTATTTTACCCGCTCTTTGGCTACCTGGCTTGAATTTTTCCACTATGTCTGCATATGACCGACTTTTCACAAAGCATATATCCTGGCTTTCCGATTTCTCTGATATAGTTATTCCCAATTCTCGCGCAAGATCTCTTGTTTCGCTTTTTTTGAGATTTCCCAATGGAAATCGTAGGAATTTTAATTGTTCCTTTGTGGTGTTGAACAGAAAGTAACTTTGATCTTTTAAGGAATCCACACCTTTATGTAGCTCTATACTATTTTTTGCGATGACCCTCCTAACATAATGTCCTGTTGCGAGAGCATCGACGTTCAGGCTTTTTGCTATCTTCAAAAGATCTCTGAATTTGACCGTTTGATTACATTTGACACATGGTATGGGTGTCTCACCCTTCAGATAGGACTCTGCAAAATCCTCTATTACTTCTTTCTTGAAGGTATCTTCCATGTTTATCACGTAGTGTAGGAATCCAAATTGTGCCGCTACACTTTTCGCATCGAATATATCCGAACCGGCGCAACAAGTTTTTTTCCTGGTTTGCGATACCTCATTAGAGCTGTAGAGTTGCAGCGTCACTCCGATAACTTGGTATCCGAGTTGGTGAAGATATGCTGCAACAGTTGAGCTATCTATCCCGCCTGACATTGCGACCATGACCTTTGTATCTCTTGGAAGCTTACCCGGTGCTATTTCCATGAAATCCAGCATACCTTAACATTGAGAGAGTTATCACGTAAGAATTACATATCCTATTGATAACGGCTAGCGCCTGGTTGAAGTATATTGTTCGTGGAATGGAACTACCATAGTAACCAATGTTATATTAATCGCGTGGTATATTTGAATTGTGCGCAAGACATTTACGTATGGAAAAACCTATTCTTTACACATCCGATACTCGAGTTAGTTGCTCTGGGGAAACAGATTCTATGCATCCTTTAATATATCTGGACCTACAGAGAGAAGGGAAGGTTAGCTGTCCTTACTGTGGAGTTATGTTTGTCTATAGGAGAAGGGTTGATGACTCGGAATCGTAAAATTGTACTGGATACTGAGACTACTGGTCTGGATATAAAGAATGGAGATCGTGTTATAGAGATCGGTTGCGTGGAGGTGATCGATTCGTTTCTTACAGGAAATGTCTTCCATGTTTACTTGAATCCAGAGCGTGAAATTTCCAAAGAAGCAACACGAGTGCACGGTATTACTTTGGATCAATTACAAGATAGTCCCAAATTTAACGAAATCGCAGATGAATTCATAGCTTTTATAGGCTCTGCCAGTGTTGTTGCCCACAACGCAAGCTTTGATGTGAGATTCCTTAATTCAGAGCTTATGAGAGCCAGATGTAGGACAATAATAAAACCAGAAAATGTCATAGATACCTTAGCAATAGCTAGAAAAATGTTTCCCGGTTCCCCGGCATCACTGGATGCGTTGTGTAGGAGATTTAGAATTTCCCTTGAACAAAGAACAACGCATGGCGCCTTGCTAGATGCACAGCTTCTAGCGCGTGTCTACATAGAATTGAGTAAAGGTAATCAGGGCAATATCAGCTTTGTAAAGGAGTTAAGTGATAGCGCTTCCACTTCAGTCACGTTAGAGGCCAGAAAATTTCTTAATACTCATGAGGAAATGCTAGGTCATGCGGAACTTATCAAGCGTATCAAGAATCCGATTTGGGATGAAATATTATCTGAGGACACAGAATACTTATAGGAACAGATAAGATATCTATACTCAAGGAAAGCTTAGCAAATAGTGTAGCTCTCTATGCTGATGTGGATGAGTTAATCAATAATTTTTATAGAGATCATCCGCTGACTCAGGATACTGTTATAGCAATAAAGGGATCACGCTTTATGAATCTTGAAAAATTCGTACAGCACATAATAGCGAAAGCAGATCAACTGTTACCAAATTTTCACAAAAATCTGCGATAGAGATTCCTCTTCCAGTAGCTTAGTTTGACTATCATGCTATTTATTGTTGGATTACACTCTAGCTGTGTGAGTTTTTTGTATGCTCAAGATGGAAGAAAGGTTAATAGCACTTCGGTCGGTGATGAGAAAGCTGGGATTAAAAGCTTTCCTCATACCAATTAATGATGAATTCCTTCTGGAATACCCTTTGGCATCCAATAACAGACTTGCTTGGCTTACTGGATTCACTGGTTCATTTGCGATGGTGATCGTCACGCAGGAAAAGGTATATTTTTTCACTGATTCCAGATACCTGATCCAGGCAAAGAACGAACTTCATGAACATTATACAATCTTGGATGCTGGTCACACTTCGATATTATTAGCCATCCGCGGAGACAATATCGAGGAAATAGGTTATGACCCAAAATTGCTCACCGAAGAGACTTTGAAGCTCTTTCCATGCACAATGATTCCCGTCAATGAGAACCCTATCGATCTGATCTGGGAAAGAGATACTCCCATAAAATCTGAAGTGAGATCTCATGATATAAGATATGCTGGCCTGAGTAGTAAGGAAAAGTGTTCTGCCGTACTAGATGCCATTGGTCAAAATAGATATTTTTTTTCGAATTCTGAATCTGTCTGCTGGTTAGCAAATATACGTGGCTCTGATCTTGATTGTATTCCGGTGCTATGTTGCAGGGGAATTCTTTATCCGAATGGCTTACTTAAGGTATTCACTCATTGTAAATTTGAGAAATCACCTTTTCTGGAGGCGCATATAGAGATTCTTTCATTAGATGATTTGGAGATATATCTAGCCTCCTTGGATTCGGTACTCCTGGATGAGCGGAACACTAGTGTATATTACCTCAGTTTGATAGGGGAAGAAAAAATTATCCATATGACTGATCCATCAGTGTTGCTCAGGGCGTGCAAAAATGACACTGAGATTAATGGTGCTATTTCTGCGCATAAGCGGGATGCGATTGCTTTTATGGGATTCCTGGATTGGCTGAAAAATAATCAGGATACCAGTGAAATAGAAGCAGAAAAAGTCCTACTGAAATTTAGAAAAGAACAGGATTTATTTTATTCCGCGAGTTTTCCTACAATATCTGCATTTGGAGCAAATGGTGCGATTGTTCATTATCATGCTACTGAGAAGAGTAATCTCAATTTTGAGTCTGGTAATCTGTATCTATGTGACTCCGGAGCACAATACCTTGATGGTACCACTGATATCACTCGCACGATCGCTATAGGGAAGCCGACTGAAGAACAATGTTTCCATTATACGTTAGTCCTGAAAGCTCATATTTCACTTGCCATGGTGATATTTCCTGTAGGTACGACGGGCAAGCAACTAGATGCAATAGCGAGGTCGAAATTGTGGAAATACAAGTTAGATTATGGACACAGTACTGGTCACGGTGTCGGAAGTTTCCTGAACGTGCACGAAGGGCCACATTCCTTTGGGAATAATGTTCCGTTGCAGCCTGGCATGATTATTTCGAATGAGCCTGGCCTCTATTTCGAAGGTAAATACGGAATAAGAATTGAAAACCTTATGTATGTCACTGGGCTTGGTGATGGATTTCTTGGTTTCAGGCAACTCACGCTTGTGCCATTCGAGGAGAAATTAATACTGTCTAACATGCTCTCCAATGAAGAGAGTGCCTGGCTAGAAGAGTATTCGGACTCAATAAAAGCAGTGAGGAGTGACATCTTTTCTAGCGCCATTAACTGAAATCCCACTGAGCAGAGCACCAATGGAGAATAGATGGATTATTCCAGTTAAATAAGTGCTCTAACAGTATCGGTGAGTACAGTAATACTTGTAGGATCACTCATACTATGATCAGCGCCTTTTATCAATCGAACTTCTACGGGCGAAGACTCAATGAGCTCTGCTAGTTCAATGGATTTTCTATAAGAAACGATGTCATCAGCTAGTCCGTGTAATAATACGACCGGGCAGGGTACCTTTATTCTTTGTGTTAGTATTAGATTTTTTTTTCCATCATCGAGGAGCGTCTTCGTGATTACTAACTTCTCGTCTCGATTGCGTGTGAATGTAAAATAGCCATTTTTTTCTAAAGCCTGTTTTGTCTCATGAGTTAGTCCCTCAAGGAAATCTTCCGTGAAGTCGGGCGCAGCAGCGATTCCGACTAACCCTTTAACTTTTTCAGGATGTTTCTCCGCTATTTTAAACATCATCCAGCCACTCATGCTTGAGCCAACTAGAATCTGTTTCCCTGTGGTGACTCGCTCTAACACTTCGAGCGCATTTTCGGTCCATTTGCTTATATTTCCATGTAGAAAACTTCCCTCAGAACGGCCATGGCCAAAGTAATCGAATCTCGTGAATGCAACTTGATTGTTTTCACAAAAACTCCTTAAGCGCTCAGACTTCCTTCCTGACATATCTGATGCGAGACCAGTCATGAAAAGAACGCCAACTTCAGGATTATTGTCAAAGGTCTGATAGGCAATTCTGCCATGAGACGTGTCCAAGTACTTCGTTTGCATCACACACCAATTTTAACTTTCCATAATTTTAGTTTCCACAATGAAAAATATCCATACATCAGCACTACTTCATTCTTGAGACCTTCCCAAACATGCACAAGCGCCCACTATGGAATGGATAACCCTGACCCAGCTTCATCTCTATTGGGTAGTGGCTCCAAGAACAGATCTAGAAAGCCTCGCTCTCCTACTGTGTATTACCTGGTAGAGCTTCGGGTGAATCAGACAAGCTTCTCAGGTACACCACCAGATTGGCAATCTCCTCAGGCTTCGAAAGACCAGCAAAAGCCATCTTAGTCCCTTTAATGTAAGCGCTTGGCTTGTATAAGAACTGCACCATTGACCTATAGTCCCAAGTTCCACCCTTTTCTAGGAGTCCCTTTGAATATTTAAAACGATCCCCCAAATGAGCCTTATTCTTACCAAGAATACCCCATAAATTAGGTCCGACTTTATTATGTCCCCCATTTTCAAATGTGTGACAGGCAATACATTTTTTAGATATTTTTTGGCCCGCTTCCAAATTTGCATTCTTGAAAAGATCAGCTAAATCTGCAGTTGCAGGGTCAAAGGATGCTATTGATCCAGTAGAAGATGCGCTATGTTGCTCTACATTAGCGACGTATCCATATTGTGCAACTTCCTTCGGATGATAAAGAAAATCAACGATGTTACTCACTGACAGGATCGTTATTCCAACCAAGAGTACGGATGCAAAAAGTTTATTAGATTCAAGATTTTTCATTAAACTAGGTGCAAAGGCTATGTATCCTCCTATCTACAAAATAATACACGCAAATGTTGCATTTCTTCAATGGGCATAACTCAAGTGTTGTCAGCTTTAGAGCTAGTGCTTGGCATGACGGGTATCCAGGGTCAAAAAAGATAACTTTCTGTTTGGGAATTACTAAGGATTTTTTTTACCGCAAGGGGGAAACATTTATGTTCCATTTTCAGTATTCGCTCACTCAGTGAGTCAACCGTATCACCTTTTAGGACCGGTACTGCTCCCTGCATGATTATTTCTCCTGCATCGATTTTTGCCGTGACAAAATGTACAGTGCATCCGGCGATTTTTACGCCAGCAGAGAGCGCTTGCTCTTGTGCGTTCAAGCCTCTGAAGGAGGGCAACAAAGAGGGATGAATATTGATGATCTTACAGCCAACATTCGATATAAATTCTGCGCTCAGTACGCGCATGAATCCTGCTAGGCATATCAGAGCTACCTTCTTGTTGTGTAAGGTCTCAAGAATCTCCTTCTCCGACTTGCATACTTTTACTTCTATTCCATATTCAGATGCAGTTTGTATACCGGCTGCGGTTGGATTATTCGAAATAACAACGGAAACTTTAAAGATTCCCCTTCCTTCGTTTAAGGAGAAATCAAGTAGGGACTTCATGTTAGAGCCCCTACCTGAAATAAGAATCGCGATACGTTTCTCCACGAATACCTCAAGCTGACTTTTCAGCTATGTCAGATACGAATTGTGTTAATAGCCGTACTCCAAACGCGGAAGCTCCCTTAGGTGAAATATGCGAAGTACTATTATTCCAAGCGACACCGGCTATATCAAGATGAGCCCATTGTGTATCGTCTTTGATGAACCGCCGTAAGAATTGAGCTGCAGTTATACTATCCGCACCGTGACCTTTGGTGGAAATATTTTTCATATCTGCGGCATCTGAATTTATCAATTCATCATAATTCTTGGACATAGGCATCTTCCATAGTTTCTCACCGACTTTACCTCCTGCTTGTAGGAGTTTCTCTGCTAACGCATCGTTATTGGAAAACAGTCCTGCGTGATCGTGACCAAGTGCCACAACGATTGCACCTGTCAGTGTTGCGACATCTATGACATGTTTCGCTTTTAGGTGTTCTTGCGCGTACCATAGCGCATCTGCAAGGACCAACCGTCCTTCGGCATCTGTATTTAAAACCTCGATTGTCTGGCCGGATGCAGATTTCACTATATCGCCGGGACGTTGCGCATTTCCTGAGACTGCGTTTTCGACGATTCCTAGTACAGCTACCACATTCGCTTTGACACCCTGATTTGCTAATGCAGATATAGCTCCAAGCACTGCAGCAGAACCTGCCATGTCAGAAATCATATCCCACATTCCTCTACTTGGTTTCAAAGAAACGCCTCCAGTATCGAAAGTCACACCTTTCCCTACCAGAGCAATAGTTGGATCATCTTTATTTGATGATCCGTTATACTTCACCACCGCAAGCTTTGATGGACAAGCACTTCCTTGTCCGACACCTAGAAGAGCGTTCATGCCTAGTTTCTGCATGGCCTTTTCATCGAGGATTTCGACCTTCAAATTCGGGGAAGTTTTGTTTATATCCTTTACTATATTTGCATATGAATCCGGATTCAAAGTATTTGCTGGTTCATTTACAAGATTTTTTGCTAAAGTGATGCCTTCCAAGAGTGGCTCTACCTTCTCCTTAAAAATAGAAGAAGCATGCTCATGATTTTCTACAGCGAGAGTGACAGACTCCAGAAGATGTGTTTTTTCCTCAGCTTTTTTCTGGGTTTTGTACTTGTCGAATACATAGTCCTTCGCTTTGATACCAAAGGCGATATTCACTGCATATTCATCCTTTATTCCATCGAGTAGAACTGAAGCCTTTGAAATCTTATAGGACTTCATAATGGAAGTGATTTGTGTACCAAGCTTTTCAGCGCTTAGGGAGTCAAAATCCGCTTGCTTACCAAGTCCTACTGGGATTATTTGCCTAAGCTCTGGATATCCTTCAACTAAGTCGTTTACAAAGATTGATAGGCTTTCTTCAGGTTTCGCTGTAAACGTGCTGGACTTCAGTGCCTTGGAAATGAAAGATGAGCTCTGTTGATCCAATACCGAAATTCTTCCAAAAAGGTCAGTATTTTCGTATAGACCGACAAAAATCACAGACTCGTTCTGCATTACGTCCACCGGACTCGAAAAAAGTATCTCCATAACACTCCTAGAAATAAAAAAGAAAAGATCCAGTTTTCACCATTGCACGGCGCAGGTACACCCTCGAACTGAGAAATCAGGGATAGCTATGGGCGAATGACCAGATTCGAACTGGCGACATCCAGTACCACAAACTGGCGCTCTACCAACTGAGCTACATCCGCCATGACCATGCATGAAACCATCGCAGGGAATTGTACAAGAATATCGTGAATCTATCAAATTTAATTTGTGTGATCCATGTGGCTTCTTTTATGTATGTCCTATATGTCACAGACATTGTCAATCGACAAGTCATCTGGAATGTCTATGATTGAGTTCTAATTGGAACGAGTTATAATTTCTCCAGCTGTTTATCTGTGGATGGCGCAGATGGCATGTCCTAGCCCAAGACACAACTGATTCAGTGGATGCTTGGATGTGGGCGTATGTTTCAGGGGGTTGTTTTGTTTAAATCGAAGTATAGAGACTGTAGCATCGGTGAAGTATCAGATACCTATCTGGAGAAAGTGATAAGACTTTCTGGATGGGTTTTCAGGAAAAGGGATCATGGTTCGATCCTCTTCATTGATCTCAGGGATGCGTATGGAACAATACAGCTTGTCGCGTCAGAAGAAACTAGAGATTTTCACAAGTTCACCGCTATTCCGTATGAAAGTGTCGTGACGATTGAGGGTTTAGTTAAACGACGATCAGCTGAAACGATAAATACATCCTTGAAAAGCGGTGACTTGGAGGTGTTTGTAAAGTCATGGTTTGTGCAATCTTATGCCGATCCGTTACCTCTGCAGATAGAATCTGAATTTCCTCAACCTGAAGAGACGCGCCTGAGGTACAGGTATTTGGATCTAAGGAGATCTGATCTCAAGAAGAATATTGTACTTCGCTCGCATATTATCTCTGAGATTAGGAAGTTCATGGAAGCTGAGGGCTTCATTGAGTTTCAGACCCCAATACTTACAGCTTCTTCACCTGAGGGCGCGAGAGATTATTTAGTCCCGAGTAGAATACATAAAGGTAAATTTTATGCACTTCCTCAGGCGCCGCAGCAGTTCAAGCAGTTGCTCATGGTGGCTGGCTTTGATAGGTACTTCCAAATAGCACCATGTTTTAGGGATGAAGATTCGAGAGCAGATAGGTCTCCAGGTGAGTTCTATCAGCTGGATCTAGAAATGTCTTTTGTTGAGCAGGAAGACATCTTCTGTCTTATGGAGAAACTTTTGATAAAAATTTTCTCCAAATATTCTGATAAGAGGATTCATTCAGAGTTTCCTCGTATTTCTTATAAGGATGCGATGCTCCTATACGGTACAGATAAGCCCGATCTTAGAAATCCAATAAAAATCACGGATTTTACTACTGTTTTTCGTGAATCTAATTTCTCCATTTTCAGAGAGAAAGTAGAGAAGGGGGCATTAGTACGTGGAATTCCAGCACCCGGATGTGGCGCAAAATCGAGGAAGTTCTTCGATGACAGTATCAACTACGCAATGGAAGAACTTAAAGCTTCGGGTTTAGCTTATATAACTTTTGAGGCTGGTATTCCAAAGGGGCCGATTGCAAAATTTCTCTCTTCAGAGCAGATAGCTATGATAGTACAAGGCGCTCAACTTAAGGAGAATGATGCGATTTTTTTCTCATGCGACGCCAGACATAACGTCGAGAGAATTTCTGGTGGGGTAAGGAAAAAGCTAGGAGTGGAGCTGGCTTTAATTGATCCATCTGAGTTTAGATTCTGTTGGATTGTCGATTTTCCTTATTTCGAATTGGATGAAAAAACCGGTAAGTTAGATTTTTCACATAATCCTTTCTCAATGCCCAAGGATGGAGTCAGCGCCTTTGAAGGTGATCCGTTGGAGATTATTTCTCAACAGTATGATATTGTCTGTAATGGAATCGAGCTTTCCAGCGGTGCAGTCAGGAATCATAGACCAGATATCATGTATCGCGCATTTGAAATACTAGGCTTTGATAAGGATTATGTTGATCAAAGTTTTGGTGCATTGGTGGAATCGTTTCAGTATGGAGCTCCGCCGCATGCTGGAATAGCGCCCGGCATAGATAGGATGGTAATGCTTATCGCAGATGAAGAAAACATAAGGGAAGTAATTGCATTTCCGATGAACCAGAAATGCGAGGATCTTATGATGAAGGCACCTTCTATTGTTGATGAAAAACGCCTTTCAGAGTGTGGAATCAAATTAATGAGATAGGTGGAGTCCTGATTCTTGCTTGCGGTGATGCGATATCGCATGGAATCGCTACACTCCCTAGGAGATTGATTCGAGTGGTAACAGTTGATCTGCTTTCGCTATTATGTGCTGTACGAATTTTTCAAGATTCATAAAGCGTGATCCCTTTATTGCTATAACAGTATCCTGAGTCAGCGGATGATCTCTATAAAAATTATTGATTAACTCATCCACATCAGCATAGAGAGCTACACTATTTGCTAAGCTTTCCTTGAGTATAGATATCTTATCTGTTCCTATAAGTATTAGGGATTCCAGTGATCCCACTCTTTCGGCGAGTTTTCTATAGAATTCCTCTGCTCTTTCTCCCATATCACCAATCGAGCCAATGATTGTTATTACCCTCATATCCGAATAGGTGGATTGAACATATTTAATCAGCGCTGAGATGGATTCATAGTTTGCATTGTATGTATCATCTATTACAGTGATCTTTTTGCCGTCTATACTGAAATTGTGATGCTCGCCTCTACCCTTCGATGGCTGAAAAGTCGAGAAAGTGTTCTCTAGTAACTCATTTGTGATATCTAACTCCAATGCCTTTGCCACTCCTATCGCAGCTAAGCTATCATACACGAAGTGTAATCCATAATTAGGAAATTGATATGTATATCTAGCACCATATATTTCAATAGAAACTCTGCTGTTTGAATAGTCAAGCAATTTGATATCACAGTCTTTCCCTTCACCAAATGATAAGATGGTCGAATTGCTTTCTTTCGCCCTTTCTATGAGTAGATCACTGTAGGGTGCATTGGGATTAAGTACTACCGGGCATCCATTTTGAAATATTTTAGCTTTTTCGAGTGCTATAGCTTCTTGCGATCCTAGAAACTTTATGTGGGCAGAACCAATATTTGTTATAATGGTGACCTTCGGTAAGGCTATCCGATTTAGTAGGTCTATATCTCCATGATGTAGCATTCCCATTTCTAGAACAAGAAATTTACATGGGAAATCAGTATTGAGAACGCTCAATGGTAGACCGATCAGGCTATTCAAATTACCCGCATTACAATGCGTTTCTCCATAGTTTCTTAACAAGGCTGCAGTGAATTCCTTCGAAGTGGTTTTCCCATTACTACCGGTGATACCTATGACGATAGGTTGGTACTCTCTTATAAGCATAGTAGCTAATTTCTGCATTGCTGCAACCGGATCATCGACCTTGATAATGGGAATCGCTAATTCTGGACATTCAAGATGCTTTCTGGTGATGATCGCTGATGCTCCATTCAGATAAGCAGATTCTATGAAAGTATGCGCATCACACCTCTCACCCTTGATTGCAATGAATATTTCACCCTTTTCTATAGTCCTACTGTCTATGGAAAATCTGCTCTTCGAAATATCGATCCTTACATCATACTTTGATATTACTTCTGCTTTTAATACGCTTCTGATGAGGTTTGGAGTGAGAATCATCTTAAAACCTCCAAGAGATTATCCACTGACAAGACATGTTATTTATTTTATAAAAAAAGTAAAGCAAAGAAATTCAATTTTTAATACTTTATTATGCCTTTTAAAAAAGATTGACTTCATTATATATTCATGAATGACTAGTTTCGAGTGTATATCAGGATATTTATCCTTGAAAGAGATAAGATAATTAAACTATTCTTGGATGATAAATTTATCTCTATACTCGTTTTCTAAAGTTGTGATTTAAGGTACTTATTTGAGTTGTTTCTCGTTATCGCAGTATAATTATGTGATCTTGAGGAAAGTTTAGATAATGAATATCAATTATCTTCGTCTTAAACTCACGAAGCGCGGTTTTGTAAATAAGATTTTTTCGCTTTTCTGCATTCTTTGTGCGTTTGTGCCAGTGTTCTTACTGTTTACGATGCTGTTCAGTATTTTTTCTGGGGCATATAACGGGCTACAACAGACAAAGTTTTTTATTGATCTGGATGAAATAGGGATTACAACAAAGGACTCACGTTATCAGATACGTGAAAAGCTTATTAAGTATCTAAAGATACAAATTCCCTGGGAAACGGATATTTTTACTCTGATGAATTTCCTTAGTAACTATTCCACACACGAAGTAATGGATGCCATACACAAAGAGCAAAAGAAAATCTGGATTACTATTTCAGGCGAAGGAGACGTGCTTCACAAGTATAAAGGAACCTCGAACCCGGAAATGCGCAGAATATTAAAGTATTTCGATGAGCGCGCTCTACTGAAGAAAACGTTCAATTATAAGCTTTTTACCAATCCTGATTCCAGGGATAGTAGTCAGACCGGTATAATGGGTGCGTTAGTTGGTTCGCTGTACACGATTTTCGTTAGTCTGCTTGTATCTTTTCCTGTAGGTGTCCTAACTGCGTTATGGATAGGGGAATATCTCGGAAAGGGTAATATCACTCGGATCCTTGAAGTAAGCGTCAATAATCTCTCATCTACACCTCCAATTATTTTCGGTGTACTTGGTCTGTCTTTCTATATCAATTTTCTTGGTTTACCCAGGTCCTCTCCTCTTGTAGGCGGATTGACTCTTGCATTCATGATGTTTCCGATTCTGGTGATTTCATCTCTTCATGCGATCAGGAGTGTACCGGATACTATCAAACAAGCAGCTTTTGCTCTTGGCGCCTCGAAGGTTCAGGTGATTCTGCATCATGTTCTACCTCTATCAGTACCCGGAATTATGACTGGAACCGTCTTGGGTATAGCCAGGATTATAGGGGAATCTGCACCACTTTTGATGATAGGGATGGTTGCATTCGTAGGTAATATTCCTTCCAAGATCACTGAGCCCGCAAACGTATTTGCAGTACAAATCTACATCTGGGCAACCAGCTCCGATATTGCAATGACTGAAAAGACCTCTGTTATAATCTTGATATTGCTGCTGTTATTATTCCTTCTGAACTGTGTCGTTTATCTCATTAGGAAGATATTTCATTATGATTTTTATTAAGATTACATGAGCTTATCTTTGCAGGGAGTTGCCCATAATTATCAGAATTTTTCTTTAAAAAATATTTGCTTCGACTGTGATACTGGTCAGATTGTATGCCTGATTGGTGAATCAGGTAGTGGGAAGTCGACTCTCCTAAGATTGATCTCCGGTCTTGAGTCCCCGATTGCTGGTAGCATCAAAATCCTTGATAAGATGGTGTTTCATTTTTCTGATAAAGTGAGTCTTCCCCCCGAACAGAGGAATATTGCAATGATTTTTCAACATTCTTCTCTTTTTCCCAACAAAACGGTTTTTGATAATGTACAGTTCGCCGTAAACAAGGGAAATCCAAGGAAAATTGCCTCAGAAATGCTTGAACTGGTAGGTATGAGTCAATATAGCAATTCGATGCCTTTTCAGATCTCAGGAGGTCAACAGCAGTTGGTAACACTTGCTAGAGCTTTTGCGCAGTTTCCTGGCATTCTTTTGTTGGATGAACCCTTCTCAAGTTTAGATGCTACTTTAAGAATGAACATCAGGGAAAAGGTGATTTCTCTTATCAAAGAAAAGGGATTAACAACAGTCATTGTGACGCACGATCCTTATGAAGCATTGGAAGTATCAGATAAGCTTGTAGTCATACGTGATGGTAAAATTATCATGACTGGCTTGCCTGACGAGGTCTACGATAAACCAAAAGACCATAAAACAGCGGAGCTCTTTGGAATTATAAATCCAGTAGAGGGAAGAATTGTCGAAGGTGAATTTCTATGTGACTTTGGTAAGTACCAAATGAATTCTCGAGTTCCAGATGCTATTGCGAAAAATGCATATGTAAGGCCGGAAGGAATCAAGGTATGTTCGAGTGCTGAAGGTGTTGAAGCAGTTGTTTGCGAAGTGAGAAAGTTTTCTAGAATGATCAGAGTCGAGTTAGGTGGAAAAAGGTACTGGATTAAATCCTTTTTAGATATTTTACCAAGAAAATATGATAGAATCTTTCTTCGATTGGAGGTGGAAAATCTGATCTTTTTTAATTGATCTTATAGGAGGTTTTTTATGGCATTAGGGCCCTGGCAGATACTGCTTGTTTTCCTTATAATACTTGTCCTGTTCGGAGCTGGTAAGTTGCCACAAGTCATTGCGGATTTGGGCAAGGGTTTGAGGAGTCTCAAGGAGGAATTAAAAGAGTCTGAGAAAAAAGCTGAACGGTAGCGTCTTCTCAAATTGATTGTGGGATGCAGCATATTCATTAATTACTGTATCCCACTTAGGATTTCTTTCTTATAGCTCCATGACCGACTAGGCATTCTGCCCAAGTGTAGGTCTGCAACTATTTTTCGTGCTATGCTTATGACTGATCCATTAAAGATTGCTAATAGGAGTTTTGTATCTAGATTGATAGTCGGTACCGGCAAGTATGCGGACTTCGCTGAAACTGCCCAGGCGATAGAGGCTTCAGGTACGGAAATAGTCACAGTTGCTCTGAAAAGAGTCAATATTACCGATAGAAAACGTGAAACTCTACAGGATTATATTGATCCTAGGAAATATACTTATCTTCCTAATACAGCTTTTTGTTTCGATGCCGAAGAAGCGGTACGTCATCTTGTGCTTGCGCGTGAAATTGGTGGTTGGAATTTAGTAAAAGTGGAAATTTTTTCTGAGAAGGAATTTCTTTATCCGGATATGCAAGCTACTCTCAAAGCCGTGGAAATTCTTGTGAAAGAGGGATTCGCAGTGATGCCTTACTGTAATGACGATCCTGTAATGTGTAAGAAGCTGGAGGATATGGGTGCAGTAGCGGTGATGCCACTCGCAGCGCCTATAGGATCGGGTTTAGGGATACAGAATTTGTTTAATTTGAAAGTTATCATAAAACAGTCTAGGATCCCGGTGATCGTGGATGCTGGAGTTGGGACGCCATCTGATGCTGTGGTGGCTATGGAAGCTGGATGTGATGGGGTTCTCATTAATACATCGATAGCGAAGGCACGTTTCCCAGTACAAATGGCTGAGGCAATGAAATTGGCGGTACGCTCAGGTAGACTGGGTTACCTTGCTGGAAGAATGGAAATTCAAAGATTTGCGTCAGCATCGTCAGAGAGTTCAGGTATTGGCTCCTCCTGAGAAGTGTGTGTCGCTTGGGTATTAAGCAATGTGGTTGTGCTGTTGCACTTCTTGTTCGAAGCAGTGTTTGCTCCTTCAATTGTGCTCGGTGACAAAAAGAAGGAGGTGATCTCTCTGCTCCATTGGTAAGACTTGCGCTTAATGCGTTATAACGCTCATTTGGCAATAACAGATTACAGAACTAAAATCATTGCTCGAAGAAGTGTGAAAGCAGTAATCTATGGCCCCTGACTTCGTGGACCCTGATGTAATCGATTTTCTTTGCGAACAGTATTGCAGATATGGGTAGAGTGAATCTTACATTTTCACATTGGCTTTCTATCCTTCTTACGAACCTCTTGTTCGAGTGACCAAGCATTATAGGTAGAGAAAAAGATTTAAAGCTATCTATACTTTTTATAATCGTGTTGCACTGATCAGTAGTTTTCCCAAAACCGAGACCTGGATCAATGATGATCTTTTCTCTTGATATACCTATGGATTCGAGTATTGTAAGCTTTTCTGTGAACCATGCTTTGAGTGTCTCTACTACGTCTATATCATCAGGAAGATCCGCATCTATCTCTACAGGAATAGTCACTGAATGCATGAGTACTATCGGAATATCATTTCTACCTTTTTCCATGAGAATTTCTGCCATCTTTTCGACGTTCTTTTGTGGGTTGATGAGGTTTATTCCACTATCCAAGGCGAATCTTACCGTTTCTGGATTATAGCTATCAATCGAGGTAAGAACATTATGTTTCCTGCATAATGCAATGACCTCTTGAAGAACTCCATCCAGTCGTTTTATTTCTTCTCTCTGTGAGATGGAAACCCCATCTGGCTTAGTTGATTCAGCGCCTATATCTATTACGTCTGCACCATCCTGGATCATCGAAAGAGTGTGCGCTATTGCAGCATCTTTCTCAAGAAACTTACCACCATCGAAAAAAGAATCTGGAGTAATATTTAGCACTCCTATGATTTTCATAGCCATCTCCATGCAACAGAGAGAATCCTGATGAGAATTGTAAATTATATAATTTCTCCAATCTATATGCTGTGCCTCATTAGCTTGGTGACCATTCTACTCGCTCATGAAGCTATTTTATTTCTCCTGCAGTAATTTGAGAACGCCTGTTTCAAAGTAATACCAGCAGTAGGATGAATTAAGAGTGGACATACTGATGCGATTGGTTTCAACGTAAAAAATCTCTTTAGTACTTCTCTGTGTGGGGCTGTAAGATACCTTTCCGTGATCAACTTGTCACCCCAGAATAGAATATCTATATCGATTGTTCGTGGGGAATATTTACCAATTTTTATCCTTTTCATCTGTTTCTCTATTTTTTTTACCCGCTGTAGCGTTTCTAGCGGAGTAAATAATGGTTTCCCGATAACGATAGCGTTTAGATAATCTATGTCCCATGCGCTTGGGGCGTTTTTCGTGAGTAGCGCTTTTGTTTTGATAATTGGAGAGAGAATCTTATCTTTCATAGGAATCTTATTTCTCGCTTCGATGATGTTTTTTCTCGTGTTACCTATATTTGATCCGAGTCCGAGTATCACAATTTTTCTCAGGTCCATTGCAAAATGTTCATTTTTAATAGGAAAACAGGTGATGGTATCATATAATTTTTGCTTAAGGTACAAGAAATTTCTCCTGCAACATGCGTTTTGGATTTAGATATTTTACTAGCGAGGCTGTGCTTCCAGGACATCCTGATAAAATTGCTGACCAGATCTCTGATTTAATTCTGGATATGTATCTCAAAAAAGATCCATGCTCAAGAACAGCTATAGAGGTCATGGTGAGTCACAAGAAAATTATTATTGCCGGGGAAGTATATGGCCCAAGAATCAGTAACGCAGAAATAGAAGAGGAAGTGCGTTTATTTTTGAAGCATTTAGGTTATCCGAGCTATCTGTTGGACTGGGGGTCAGTGGAGATAGTAAACTTACTTCATGAACAGTCATCTGAGATTGCTACGGGTGTTCGGAGTTCTGCTAAGCATGGGGCAGGGGATCAAGGTATCATGTTTGGCTATGCAACCGATGAGACACCAGTTGGGATGCCTGCACCTCTGTATTACGCAAGGAGAATATTACAAGCTGTTGTTCAAGAGCGTTTATTTGGCCCAGATGGCAAGAGTCAGGTCACTATTGAGTACGATCATTACGGAAATCCTATAGGTGTTTCGAACGTCGTTGTTTCTGTTCAGCACCCTGAAAGTGTTACTCTCAAAGATCTTCGAGAGAGGATTCTTGAGAAAATAGTTGCTGTCTTGCCGAGTGCGTGGAATCTAGATCCTGATAACATCTTTATTAATCCGGCCGGTTCCTTTACTAAGGGTGGACCGATCAGTGATTGTGGTCTCACCGGAAGGAAAATAGTTGTCGATACTTATGGCGGCATGCTCCCGAATGGAGGTGGTGCGTTCTCTGGAAAGGATTCAACAAAAGTCGATCGATCAGCTGCTTACCTGGCCCGGTATATAGCTAAGAACATTGTATTTTCAGGTTTGGCACATCAATGTGGTGTGCAGCTATGTTATGCTATCGGCATCGATAGACCTTTAACACTTCAGGTAGCTACTTATGGCACAGCTCGATGTAAAGAAGGAGATCTTCTTTCACGTATCGAGGTCAATATAGATTCCTCACCGCGTGGAATAAGTGAACTTCTTCATTTAACTAAACCAATATACCTCAAGACAGCTTCCAGAGGGCATTTTGGAAATCAATATGATCCAGAAGATCTATCTTTCAAA
This sequence comes from Neorickettsia helminthoeca str. Oregon, assembly GCF_000632985.1. Classification (NCBI taxonomy): domain Bacteria; kingdom Pseudomonadati; phylum Pseudomonadota; class Alphaproteobacteria; order Rickettsiales; family Anaplasmataceae; genus Neorickettsia; species Neorickettsia helminthoeca. The sequence continues at coordinate 406,216 of NZ_CP007481.1, forward strand.
TGGGAGGATCTTGATCTAGCGCCCCTCTTATCGAGCGAAATTAAAGTATTGTCAAAAGTTGCGTATTGAGCTTTGTGATTCGGGTTCCAAGAGTGTTGCTGTAGTCGTGGATTTCAGTCTAGAAAAGGCTTGCCTGTAGCACCGCTCTAGGTTTTGATAGAATGGCTTCTATCAGATAGGTCTCGGGATTCCTATAGTAGCTATAAATTATTCTTCATCCATTTTCGGAATCTTTTTCAGTGTTATGCATAGTAGTTCCTCACTCATATGTGTGAGTACGACATCTGTACTACTTTCCAGTGTGGAATATATCATTTCCAATGTGCTTTTCTCAGACGACTGGGAAAATTCTGTCGGAAAATCATCCTTCATTAATTCCTTGAGCTGGTTGACCCATCGCATTATTGTTGGTGGAGAAAGATCAAACAATTTTGCTACTGAGTTCATAGATACACCAGATAGGAAAAGCTGAACAGCATGCATTTTTAGACGAAGTTGAGCACCTTGCTTCTCGCTTTTAGTAAACTGGCACTTGCATTCCAGGCATTTATATCGCTGTTTAGCGTTGACGGTACCACTTTTAATGAACTTTGTACTACTACACTTTGGGCAATGCACAGCGACAATTTAATTGTGCTCTAGAATGGTGGTTTCTTCATGTTAAACGGAAGAGGAAAATTCTTCAGGAGGTTATCTTCGGAAAACTGATCATCTTCATTAGCGACCTCCTTAGCGTTATTGTATGCCGCTATTATCAAATCAGCGATCATGCTCATTTCTTCGCCTTCCAAGCTATTATCTATCTTGATTTCTTGCAAATCTAAATTTCCATCGACTGTAACCTTTACTAATCCACCACCAGCTTCCCCTGAATATCGAGCAGCATTTTTCTTTTCTTGTATATCGCTCATTTTTTTCTGCATACCCTTAAGCATCCCCTGAAGATCCATTTGAACTACCACAGATATATTTTTCAAACCACGAAGAGGATCGTATCATTGTTTCCGAAGCTTTGCCAGCTCCACTTAAGCTATCAGTGCTGGTTTATAGTATCTGAACACCTCTAGACGCTTGTCCGTGTCGATCAACATATTATTTGAATAATCACTTGATCATTTCTAGGATTCTGTTGGTTTCATTCAGTGACTCTTTGCTTAGACTCCTTATGTCAGGTGATATATATCTAATCTAGCAATTTCGAACCCTTGAATTCCTTTAGTACGTAATCAGTTAACTCACTTGAATCGTGTTTTTCCTGAATACTTTGAGGTGCAGATTTTCTACTGAATATTTCAGCGATTTCAGTTGGAGATGGAAGGTCTGCTAGATATGACATTCTAACGATCGAAAGCTCAATCACATCATGATTATTATTGAACGCTTTAATCTCTTCCATACTTGACAGGACACACTTTGCTAGACGAGAGAGAAAGCTTATTTGTGTCTCATCCTTTGAGTTCAGTGAAGTGTGTATCCTGCGGTTAATCAGTTTTATGAGATCTTCGAGTATAGTAAGTGGGTCGTACCCCTTTTGATAGAAGGTGTTGAAAGTATCGATTGCAGCTCTACAATCTCCTGAAGTAATTGACTCAAGCAATGATGTCATTTCAGTTATATCAACAAGGCCCATCTTGCTTCTCAGGAGCTGGAGTGTGATTATCTCTTCATCTTGTTGCAACGCTGATTGTTCTAGAATGGATATTCCATCTCTTAGGGAACCTTCAGATTTCTCAGAGATAAAGTCTATCGCATCTTCAGTGATGTTGATTTTTTCTAGCTCGGCGATTTTTTTGATTCTTGCAGAGATTATTTCCTTGCTTAATCTGGAAAGTCTGAAATGTTGACAGCGTGAAATTATAGTCGACGGAATTTTTTGTAGTTCAGTTGTAGCAAGGAAAAACTTGATGTGTTCAGGTGGCTCCTCCAAAATCTTCAGCAGCGCATTGAAGGCACTCTGTGAAAGCATATGGACCTCATCGATTATGTAGATCTTATATCTGGACAGTATAGGTCTATATGAAACACTGTCTATTATCACTCGGACGTCTTCGACACTAGTATTACTTGCAGCATCGATCTCCAGGATATCGGGGTGTGAATTTCTAAGAACAGCGGAACAAGAAGTGCACTGCATGCAGGGCTGGGAACTCTCAAGATCTGAACAGTTTATTGATAGCGCCATAGCTCTAGCAGCTGTTGTCTTTCCAGTTCCATAAGATCCAGAAAACAACAAAGCACTCGCGACCTTTTCGAGCGCAATAGAGGCACTAAGTGTCTTTACTAGGAAATCCTGTCCTACGATCTCATTGAGTGATCTGGGGCGATACTTATTTGCTAGTCCTATGTAAGCCATTCTTAACGTTCTTCCAGAGAAATCATTGTTAGAGTGGAAAGTTAGTGCACTCATAAGATGCTGAAACTCTAAACAATGAACAGATCCCTACATGTTTTGGTAACTCTGACTAAACATTCAAGTAATTCTTGGTCAACCTGACTTGTTCCATTCCATCAAGAAACTTCCATAAGGCAGATGCGAGCTTTAGTGCTGCCTCCTTCGCGACTTCTATCTCTGATAAGTTCATTCTTTTGAGTAGATTTTCACATTCCTCTGAATGCCACTCGTCTGCCTCAATATGGACAGAGAAGAACTTTAGCTCTTCATCTTTTTCGATTCCGTAGAACTTTTTAAGGCTTTCTATTTTCACGCGAGCTATATCCGGAATTTGCCTTTCGTATGCATATAGAGCTCCTATTCCTTCAGAAACTGAACTACTAGAGAGCTTGAAAAAAGTATCACTGAGCTGTTTTGTCGCCCCAAGCAACTTTGCATTTCTGACTTTCTCCTGTGTGAGACCCAGGGCAGCGCAAAAATCCAGCCAGAGTTTTGGATGGTTCTCCTCACCTCTCTCCTCATCGACCAAGTTATCGAGTAGGACTTGTCTTACCTTGATATCCCTGCACTTCGAGTGAATTGTACTCAAGTATCTTGGAGTCTCATTGACGTGATTGAAGTATTGGCAAGCATACTCCTGGAGATCTTCTCTGGATAAGTTTCCGCTCTCCCATGATTTATAGAAGTCATGCTTCAGTATGGATAGGGGTTCCAACTCTTTTGTAAACATCGAATAGAAATATGGAAGACACGGCACAAGTGAATCATAAAATTTCCTAATTTGAAAGTATGCTCTATCCGTGAAATAAAATTGGGTAAGATCTATTTCGATAGTTTTGTGAAAGTAGTGTTTCCGGGATTGAAATTATCCTACAAGATGCTTACATCTGCGTAGTTGATTCGAAAACAAATCTATACCTATGGAAAAGACTGAGCATGCAAATTCTTATTCGTTTGGAGCAGATGCCTCAAAGATCCTGAATCTAGTAATACACTCTCTGTATAAACATAAGGATGTCTTCCTTAGGGAATTGATTTCCAATGCGTCTGATGCGCTTAACAAACTTAGGGAAGAGTCAAATCTTGACCAGGAACTACTGGAGGATGATACTGAACTTAGTATTCGTATCTCCTTTGATAAAGAGAAAAAATTGTTAGAGATCTCAGATAATGGGATCGGTATGAGTAAAGAAGAACTCATCGAAAATTTAGGGACAGTTGCAAGATCAGGGACAGAAAAATTCTTGGAATCCCTGAAAGACAAAAAAGTCGACCTAATAGGTCAGTTTGGGGTTGGTTTTTACTCAGTCTTCATGGTTGCCGAAAAGGTCGAAGTAGAAACCAGAAAAGCAGGAACTGAAACAGGTCATCTCTGGACATCTAGAGGTAAAGACAATTTCTACATAGATGAAGTAAAGGGTAGCGTTCCTAGGGGTGCTAGGATTCGCATTCATCTCAAAGGTGATGCAGAGGAATTTCTAGATAAGTTCCGGATAGAGCATGTCATCACAACTAACTCGAATCATATAGGCTTCCCTATATACTTGCTGGACGAAAAGGGGGAGAAGGAGCAGATCAATGCTGCTACAGCCATATGGACTAAGAATAAAGGCGACATCACAGAGGAAGAGCATCAAAACTTCTTCAGGGAGGTGGCTCACGTAGGTGGAAGACCATGGATGGTAATCCATAATAAAAACGAGGGAAGCATAGAATATATCAATTTACTTTATATACCATCGATCAAGCCTTTCGATTTGTACAACCCTGATAGACGAGCCTCAGTAAAACTATACATAAAGAAGGTCTTTATAACAGAGGAGAATGTCCATTTGATTCCTCAGTATCTGAGGTTTCTTAAGGGAATAGTCGATTGTTCAGATCTTCCGTTGAACATCAGCAGGGAGACTCTCCAATACAATAATACTCTCATGAAGATAAAAAAGTCTCTCACAAATAGAGTATTGAATGACTTGAGAAAAAAAGCGGAAAGTGATCCGGAAAAGTATATCTCTGAGTTCTGGAGTAATTTCGGTGCTGTCCTGAAAGAAGGATTGTGCGAAGCAATGCCAACAGATGAGAGAGAAAGATTGTTCGGTTTATGTCGATTCTACAGCTTGAATCAGGGGAAACTAATCAGCTTAGATGAGTACATCCAGACCATGAAGCCTGAACAAAAGGAAATATATTGCCTGGGTAGTACAAGCATAGAAAGTGCAAAGAATAGTCCACAGCTGGAGGGTTTTCTGAGTAGGGGTATAGATGTCCTTTTGTTTGTGGATCCCGTAGATGATTTCTGGATAAATGTTTCGGATGAATATAAATCCCATAATATTAAATCGATAACTCGTTCCAGCATAAACCTGGATGATTTCCAAGAACTGGAGAAATCATCTGAGCAGGAAGTTCATCAGCACGATGATAAGTCCATCGATCTGCTAATAGCAAAAATGCAGGAGATCCTAAAGGATGAAGTGGAATCCGTGAGAGTGTCTAAAAAATTAAAGGATAGTCCGGTCTGTCTTGCGGTCCCGGATGGTGCAATGGATATCAGGATGGAGAGATTCATGATAGAGCAGAAGCAGCTTCATTCAAAAACAAAGAAAGTCCTGGAGATAAATATCACGCACCCCGTAATTTCAAGAATCATAGAGAGACTTGATGATCCGGAAAGTGAAGAGTTTATTCAACTGCTCTATGACCAAGCGTGTATTCTACAGGCTGAAGAAGTGAAAAATCCTATGAGAATGGCAAAACTCATGAATAAGCTACTTCTAGGTGCTTAGAGTAGTCCTGCGCTAGATTTGTTTTGGTATGCCTAAGTGGTATTTCTTAAACTGTTTAGGCTATACTTGTAGTATTGGATCTTTCTTGATTCCATGCGGTTTTTATCAAGTGGTTCCGATATTTAGAAATTTTTTAGAGATTGGATTCATCCTTTTGAGGGGTGTCCCTGTCCTGAACGTCCTCCAGGTGTTTAGGTAGTTTTCCTGTTCTCTTTTGTTGTCTTACTGAATCATGCAGTCATATAAGGATCTACTTAGGGATATTAAAGACGGTAATTCTTCCAGCTTTGAACGTATATTTCGTGGCTGGCCGTTTGATTGTTCTGGGTACTCGTATGGTGCACCCCCGTTGTTTAATGCTGTTGCATCCAGTATATGCGAGGATTCCAAAGCGGATGATATCAGGATACAGGAGTTACTTCACGCGCAACCACCTGGGTATGAACAAGCAGTCGAAGCTGCCAAAGAGAGAATAAGTGGTAGGGAGAAGATTTTGCAGTTGCTATGTAATCATCTCCAAGTTGCTCATCTAATAAATGCTTCAGATTTGAGAAGTGGTCTTACCCCGATTCAAATTGCCTTGGAAGCCAATGATACCAATCTTATCAATACATTGTTTAGAAAAGGTGTAAACCCTGCTTCCAAGCTCAAAGTAGGTGGCGTGGAGCACTGCACTCTGTTCATGAAGGCGCTGGATTGCGCAGAAGAGGGGCGGTCAGTAGAGCTATTAGAGGGTGTAGCTCGGGGTTCTACTAGCAGAAAATTATTCGAATCTGAGCCTGGCGAAAAGGCGAGGCATAAGATCAAATCTCAGTTCATGGAGTATATCTTAGGTTTAAACGAAAATTACAAAATATCTCTCCCGGTTCTTTACTCATCCAGCGGTGCTTGCAAGAATATTTTCCACAGCATTATAGAAAAAAAAGATACACGTGCTCTTAGTTGGTTAAAGAGGCTTCTTCTATCGGAGAACCCGATAATTGAAGAAGTCGAAAAAATCTCAAAGGAACTAGGATTACCCGCAGATCTGGCAGACCGTATCTTGAAGGATACGAAAGAATCAAATGCGGGTTTTGTAAAACACAGAAGTAAGACTTGTGCCGCAGATTTAATATTAAATTCTCCTGCTATGGAGTATAGTCCTCTGGAGTTGAGTCTCAAAACATTGAGCGCTCCCGAAGAGCTTCCGTTTGTAATGCAAGTACCGATCAAAAAGATCGACGGAAAGGGTTATAAAACTGTAGGAGAGGCATTAGAGGAAGTAGGTTCTGAGGAAGCGCACCATGTATTGAGAGCATGTGTAAAATTTGCGACTCCTAACCTGCTAAAAGATCTGTTTTTAGGTGATAAAGGTAGAGCAAGGCTCGATGTCTTATGCGAGTTGCATATGGATGGTGATGGTAAAATCACAGATCAGAAGTGCATATCTGTCCTAGCATCTAATGCCCCTGAGAAATTAGCTGGACTGGTGAGAGAGAGTACTGTTGAAGTAGGCAAGGCACTTCCCGTTCTAGCAATATACGGTACTCCTCAGGTGTTGCAAGGAATTGAAGCGCATATCACAACTGAGGCCTTGAAAAAAGAAAACGCAGATGGATTAAATGCTCTCGAAGTTGCTATTACTTCTGGTAATCATACTTTTGCGGAGTGGATTTTGACAAAGCTAGAGAATGATCTAAATAGCCTTGCAGGTGGAGAATTAATCAGTCTACAGAACAAGACAGATAGGATCTTGGCAAAAGCTCATAAAGAAAGTGGTGGTAATCTTTTGCATCTAGCTGCGCAACATGCACCGCAGTTACTCAAACAGATTTTAAGGCTATCAACTAATTCTAATCATCTGCTAGGTAGTAAGGATTCTAAAGGACTTTTGGCAGCACATTATCAAACAAGTGAAAAATCGCTACTGGATGGGCTTAAGCCACTGATAGAAGAAAGACTTGAGCGGCCAGTGCAGGAAGCGGAGCTTAAAGCAGATGTGGAGCTCCATGCAGCGATTGCGAATGGCGATAAAAGTGCATTAGAAAAACTATTCATTTTAAAAAGTGAGAATGTTTATAAAGTCATTGATACCGTTGATGGGGGGAAAAGTATCCTAGAAGTAGCTGCGGAAAGTAAACAACCTGATCTTGTACGATATATTCTTCAGGAGCATAAGAAGCTTCAGGCTAAGTCCCAGAATGAATGCAAAGAGATTGAAATTCAGTTGAGTGCTATAGAAGGTATGCAGCAGCAACAGGGGATGGAGGCGAAGATCCGAGAGTTGCGCATGGCCAAAGAACAAAAATCAGAGCTGCAGCAGAGCAGAGGCAAGATGCTTTCGCAACAAGCCAGTAAAACAGTTCTTGGAGTATTAAGTAAACAAGCGGAGTCATCCTGGCATGTGGATATCCTAGGAATGGCGGATTCACTGGCAGATCTAAGCGAGGATGAGTATGTGGCATCTGCGTTGGATGCTTCTATGAATCCAGTGGTGACAGCTATCCAAAGTGGTAATAATCCGGTAGCTGAAAAGATTTTAGCTGCTTCGCCAAGGTTTGCGGATGAATCCTTAAAGGAGCTATTAGTTGAGAAGGGAAGTGGCAATGGGTTGCTGAAATATGGTTTTGGAGTTTCAGCTTTATATGATCGCCGTTATTCTCCGCCTGAGAAAAGTGAAAGCAAGATCCAATTTGATGTAAGCGCTGCTGCTGAAAATGTTGTACGCAGTGAAACAGAAAAGTATAGGTCTGCTGTTAGTGATAGATTCATGGGTAAAGGTGTTCTGCTTCCCTATGCTCATGCTGTCTCCAAAGATACTAATAGCGCAGAGAACCTTAAGGATAAACTCAATGATATCAAAGATGGAGATCCTACATTACTCTCTGTCCAAAGCGCAGACGGGCATAATCTTGGAACACTGATTGCAGCTTTTGGTAATATTGCCCAATGGAAGAGTTATGCCAATAAGTACAAAAAGTTGAAAGCGTCTGATAAAGGTGATCCTTCACCAATAGGTGATATGTCGGCAAAAATTGGGAGTCCAGCACAGGCAGTGTTGCTTGCGAAGTACTTTGCTCATAGTGATGATATGAGGAGGCACAAAGACCTCATGTTTGATCATTTCATGATTCATTATCCTCAGTCTACTCTTTTGCAAAATGGGGAGGGTGATAATCTCTTGCATACTATAGTCAGATGCGAAGACCTTGATGCCTTGCAGGCGGTAATGGAGCATGATTCCCATACAATCCAGGATCTCATCTCAGGTTTAAAGCAAAGAAACAATGGCGGTAAAAGTGTCCTGGAGTTGGCATTACATTTGAATAATGCAGCAATGCTGAAGTGTATTATCGAAAATAGCATGGCCAGAGGTGGTACCGATGCGGCTTGCTCCCTTTTGCTTGATTGTAGGTTGCTGCATGACGCCGTATTGAATGGTAACCGCGTGATGGTAAAGCTACTTGCTGAACTCCAACGAATGCTCAATATTGCCCTTTCACCGGGGGAGTGTACATGGAAAGACAGTTGGATACTAAGAAGCGTGATCCGTTTGCGCTCGCGGTTGAAATTGGAAATGCGGATATACTGAAGGAGATGGTGGACGCAGGTCTGCAGATGGATAAAAAATCTATAGAAGAAGCTTTGATCAAGGCTCCTGCCACTTTTGAAGAAACGAAACTACGAGAAATAGTACAGCTCCTAGGGATGAGCGAGCATGGGCAACAAGCTCTGCTGGAAAAACGTGAGCAGCATCTTGCTCAGGGGATAGCAGCTGATTTGAGTACAGTGAAAAGGGTAGAGCCAATTGGTGAACGATCTCTGAACAATTATATAACTGAGAGTACCAGATTAGCGGCGGAAGATGCAGCAGTATTTGAAAAAAAATCTAGGCGTGCAGGTAGGAGTGTTTTATCAAATTTCCAGTTGGAGTTTGATAAGTGCGGTGCAGCATTGGAAAATTTAATCACCACAGGGAAAGGAGAAGAGGCGCTTCATATACTACGGAATAATCGTGGGATTGTGGACTCTCTACCGAATAGAACGGGCGTCATTGAAGCTGCTCTTCATTCTGAGGATATGAGTCTTGTGAAGTCGATAATACGTTCCTCCAATAAGTTTGTTAAGGATGAGAACGGAGACAGTCTCTTGCACTTGATAATCCTCCACGGGTGTAATGAAGAATTAGTAGATTTGTGCATTGATACCGGTTACAGCCTATCTGATATCTCAGAAAGCACCGGTAAATCCGCTTTTGAGCTGATCCAGGAGAAATCTCCATCTACCGCAGCAAAACTATGTACCCGTAGTGCGGCAGATCTGCGAAACGATCAAGCAATCCTGCGTTTCCTGAATCTAGTACTTGATTCGGCTAATGCAGGGAAGAACTCAGATGATGTTGGCTCGCTGTGCTCGGAAATGAATTCACGTAAGCCCGGATATGCTTTTCCAGTTTTCTCTCATCTCTTCTCACAGATAAGCTCTGAACGGGAACATGGTAGTACCTCGCTATTACAAAAGCGTCTTGACCTGATCAAGTACATGTGCAAGAACGTTTCCCATCTAAAAGAAAGAAGTCCACATACCGGAGACAATATTTTGCATATGCTTTTCAGTGTGCTCACTAATTCTCCCTATGTTGTTACTGCGGTAGAGGATGTATTAAATTCGATCTTAGGAAATAGCGCTTTTTCAGCCGATCTGTTGCTTGAGAAAAATAAAGATGGTGTCTCACCAATGGATATACTGGCGAAGTCCAAGTATTGTACGCAGATGTTGAGCAACATACTTCGATTTGTTCCTAGTGTCGGGGGAAAAATAAGTTTCCCTAGGATGCTTATGTTATCCGTACTGCAAGGGAATTCTGAGGCAACAAGCCGCTTCTTGGATCAGTATACTCATCTAATGGATGTCAACGCAGTAGATTCAGATGGCATTTCAAGCTTGGAATGCGCCATTCTTAACAGATCATCTCAAATAGCAAATGTGCTGTTTAAACATGGAGCTGATATCAATTGCCTAGACCCTCAGGGGCGAAATCTATTAGATAGAATGCTTGATAATGCCATTGAGAAGGGTATTGCACCACCTAAAGAGATGATTACCTTCTTGATAGAAAGAGGGATAGATCTTACTCATTCATCTTCAGGGATATCTACCCTGGGTAGATGTAGAAAATTGGAGAGCTATAGAGATACTCAGCGGAATAGGTTCATCGACCTCGTAAACAAAGAAGAACTATCCCACTCTGAATATACGGAACTCCGTATTCTACAAAGTGCACAGTTACATTTGAATTATTGTGATATTTTCTATGCTGCTCAGGTAGAGCGGACTCGACTAAATGGGAATATCAGTAAGCAGGTTGCATCTACGCTATATAAGGCAAGTGATACACGATTCTTCGCGAATACTGCTGCTATGCCTACGCTTATACGCCGCCATTTTACCTTGAATGAAGAGAAAAGTAGCGCGACTATCGTAGGTGGAATGCTAAACGTCAAGATTCACCAGAATGCATCTGTCGATATAAATGGCCTGTTAAAAGTGGCTCAAGGTTCTGGAATATCCCGTAGTACGCTTTCCTTCAATGGAGGGAGAGATATCCTAGAAGTACAGAAGAGATCTGACGGACTTATTAACTATACCCCGAAGAAAGGTGCTGCGTTGATTTCTACAAAGGTTAGAGTCGATGGTCATGACAAAACGATACATTTACGCATCACAGCAGATGGTGGGGTGTCATTTGATCCTGAAGCTCGTCAGGATTGTCATAAGCTGAATGGGATGCTGAGTAGAGATAAAATTGATTTTGGTGATTCTCATGTTTATATCAATGGCATTCCTTTAGGGAAAGCTATGAAATCTCCTGCAGCTCCATCAACAGCACCACTGCGTGATGCGGCGAAGGCGCTAAAAGAGGCGGGTGCATCGACTGGTGCAGGGCAGGGACAACCTATTCTACCTCGCAGTAGACAACCAGAGACGCAGCGTCGGGAGAGCATCTAGTTCACTGGAGACATTCTGTGATGTCTTCAGAAAGATCATGTGGATAATTCTTCTTTCCTAATCCAAGCTTTAAGCTATCTAGGTAGGTTCCTTAAATCTAGTAATGCTATAGTATAAATATACCTTAGTTATCATCTTTTCTTAATATCATAATGATACTATATGAAGATAACGATATTACATACTTATTCATTTATGCTAAAAAACGCTTCAGGTGCACAACAGAATAGCGCTGCTACGGTTCTTCCAGTTGTTTTGTCAAAGGATTTAGTGCTTCGATATATTTCTCTTGGAAGTACCCTTCTTGCTGCTGTCTCTGGATTAGTAAGTGTGATAATGAAACTGAAAAACAGTAAAAACCTATCCGAAGCACTGAAAAATCCTGTGCATATCATGGAAATTATCAATTTAATTGCCATGTTTGTAGTCACTGCACTGAGCATTTCTATTCATCTTTCTACTCTCTATAAAGATTATTCCGAACGAAAAAACCAAATAGCTCAAGAAGTTCTCGCTAAAGGTGAAAAACTACAAGAAAATCCAGAAGCAATAACTGAAGCCACTGAAGTACAAGACGAAGTCAAACTAAATCCAGAAGTAATAACTGAAGCATCGGGAATTGTAGATGGAGAAATTTCAACAGGTCCAGAAGCAATAACTGAAGCCACTGAAGTACAAGACGAAGTCAAACTAAATCCAGAAGTAATAACTGAAGCATCGGGAATTGTAGATGGAGAAATTTCAACAGGTCCAGAAGCAATAACTGAAGCCACTGAAGTACAAGACGAAGTCAAACTAAATCCAGAAGTAATAACTGAAGCATCGGGAATTGTAGATGGAGAAATTTCAACAGGTCCAGAAGCAATAACTGAAGCCACTGAAGTACAAGACGAAGTCAAACTAAATCCAGAAGTAATAACTGAAGCATCGGGAATTGTAGATGGAGAAATTTCAACAGGTCCAGAAGCAATAACTGAACAAGATAGGATAGATGAAACCGAAGAAGCTCAAGAGCAGAGAAGACAGTTTTTGAGTAATGCTTATGGATTACTAGTTTCTTTATACTCATTCACTTTGGAGCTGGAAGGATTAAGCAAAATCGATGATAAAAAACTCAAGCAGAGCAATCAGGATGATGAGAGGAGAGCTTCGATGAAGCAATCTCTTAGTTCTCTAAGGTCTTCATACTTAGCGAGTGGAAAAACTGAAATCAAGAACTTTTTAGCTGAAATCTCTGCAAATATTTCAGAAATTGATTTCGGTAATAATAGTCTGCAAAATGTTGCGACAGAATTAGCGAAGAATCCTGCTGTACTTTTAATGATACTAGAACAGACACGGTTCCTTTCTCAGGAAGCAGTCGTGAATTTACACAAAGTTGTGTGCGATCTTCTACCTAGGTTAGGTCAAGAAGGATATAATTTCAGTAGTGCAGCACAGGTCTTACATGATGCACGTGAATTACGAAGCCGTCAGCATAGTCTTCTTGCTAGAAACGAGAATATTGGGGTGTTATATAACAAGGCTGCAGCTGAAGATAAGTCTGGTGAGATTTCGCATCCAAGATACGGCGCTGAAATGGAGGAGCTTATTAACGGTTTCGATTTAACCGCAAAAATAGCTCAGATAGGAAAAGAAAATGCTGCATTTCCTTATAATGCCGAAGAGCTTACAGTGATTCATTCGCTACTAGAAAGGACAAAAGCTGCAAAAGGAAAAGTTACTATCGCGGATCCAGAAATTATTAAACTTCTTGGGAATAATTCCAAAAGGACGGGTAGTGCGCTGAACTTTACTAACCTTGTTAAGCATCTTGTGTCTCGTAGATCTAATAAAGCAGATTCTAAAGCAGATTCTAAAGCTCCTACTAAAACAGGAGAGACAGAATCAGCTGTCTCTGTTGATACTCAAGGTGATCGCGAAATTGTAAGTAAAGCAACACCTGATAGCACGATTGATACTTCAGGTTATGAGGAGAGTATTAAGCTTGTACCGCTCAGCAATAGTGCACCAATAAGTCTTGCTATATAATTTCAGTGGAACAAGTTATGCAACAAAGTATAGAATGTTCTCCTACTATGTTTTCTTGGTATGGGGATATCTAGGATTCCCTGAGATGAGTATGGTATTCTAGCCAGAATTCTCCCATAAGGATCGATCACTGCTGAAATACCAGTGGTGGTTGATCTGATGATTGGGAGTCCATACTCTATTGCCCTCATTCTGGCCATCTGCAGGTGTTGATATAAAGCAGTACTATTTCCAAACCAGCTATCGTTTACGAGATTAATATTCCAATCGGCAGTGCAGTTGCCGTGTAGAGAAGATGTGAAAATACTTTCATAGCAAATAGTGGGAGCAGCATTAATTCCTTCCAATATCTTCCGTCTCTTTTTCCCATGAGTGAAATTACTTGCCCCGTTAACTATCTTATTTATGGGCAATATATTTCCTAAAGGAACGTATTCTCCTAGAGGAACAAGTTTTATCTTGTCATAGTAATCCTCGACTTGACCATCCTTGATCAGGAAAATCGAATTGTAGATATTATTATTTTCGATTCTAGTACCACCAGCTATGACGATTTTTCCGAGATTGGCGCTGATATATTTAGTGATATCGCTCTTTCTTGTATGAAGAAGAAACGGTACAGAGGACTCAGGCCAAATAAAATAATCAATTGATTGGAAGTCTTTTGCTTTGCTCATTTCAACATATTTTTGTAGTACCGTTCTGCTGTAGTCAGTGCTCCAGCGTTGTTGGTGAGGAATATTCGCCTGGACTATTCTCACTATTTTCTGTGAATTCCGTATTGGATTGTTATGCAGGCGGATTAGTCCAAAGGAAAAAACACATACCAACAAACTGACTGAACAAAGTATGTAGGTCCTGGCAACTTTTGAATCCTCGAATAATAGCTCTCCTAATGAAGCAGAAACAAAGGTCGTCAAGGCAGTTAGGCCAAAGATTCCAAATATGGAAGCAAATTGCAGAACTCCTAAGCAGTTCCATGTATATCCGATAAGATTCCACGGAAATCCCGAGAAACATATTTCTCTTAAATATTCCGATAGTGTGATGATGAATGTAAATGTAATTGGATTCTGATACTTGATGAATTTGAATATTCCAAATGCAAGGACAAAATATAGGGAAAGGAATATGGAAAGTGCAATTGGAGTTGGAATGATTAACCACCAAAAGTGTTCCATATCTGTTGCGAGGGAGAATGAAATCCAGTAGAGGGAAATCAAAAAGAAACTGCTACCAAACCAAAGAGAAAAGGATAATACTTCTCTTGCAGAGAGAGTGGATTTAAGTTTTTTATATGTTAGAGCGATACTGAGTACCAATAGGAACGTCATATGAAATGGCGCAAATCCGAGTGTCATACACGCTCCCAGAATTACGGGTAGGAGTTTATCCAGTGTGCCCATAGCTAGTTCTGGATTTTTCCCTTAATTGTTGCGAAGATTGCTTGATTATCAAAGAAAATCTTAGGATTCCAGATATTGCCTTCTATGGTTATATCAACAGGGATTGCCTCACCTTTCATTGGAAAGAATACTCTACTAACGGATGAGGTCTGCATGTTACTTACTTGAAAATTCGATGATAGGATTCCGCTAGTTGTTTTCGTTGAAAAGGCGAGAGAAGTGCCTAGTATACCATTTGAAATGTTGCTCGAACCGGTCACCGAAAGTAATGTTGTATCACCAGTAAAGAATTTTATTCTAGTGATTTCATCGAGATCTTTTGGCGATTTGACCTTTGGTATAGCACTCGAAAGCATGTCTATGTTACCCCCCTGAATATTGATTTTTGCAGAATTTAAAGCAAGCTTACCTTCGATATTCGATATCATTTGTTTCACAGTATTGCCTTTTGATGAGACATCAGCTTGAATGTTGGCCTTTCCGGAGATGTAATTGACATCAAAATTCTCTTTGAGGAGCGTCTTCAAGTCTATGCCGCTTGCATTTATTGATGCAACAACGGAGTTAGGCTGTCTGTTAAACGTGAAATTTGATACTAACTCTAGCAGAAAACCTTCTCTTTTCAAGGAAAGCCCGGATATTTTCAAGATATTGTTATTTATTTCAGATGCTAATTTAAAAGTCAGAGCATCGCTTGGGCTGTCCTGAAATACCTTGTTGAAAGCAATATTAAAGCTACAACATATCCCACTTGGGATCTCAGGGAAAGGATTGTCATTCCAGTGAATTTCGGGTCCTTTCTTTGTGTCGAGGAGTTTAAAAATCCCAGGGAACTTGATGAAGCTAGACTTCAGTGTATTTCCATCTACATCGATTTCAAGGATCCTTGCTATTTTATCGAATTTCAGTTTACCAACGAAAGTCAGGTTCTTTGAATCAACATCTATACTTGAAATGTGATACTTTTTCATCGAATGATGGATGAAATCAATATGCGAGACTTCTTCTCCTCCGAAATTAGTATTTATCAAATTCACTCTGATTGAAGTATCAATATCACTAATCTTATCGAGGAGGGAGAAAACATCTTTGATTGAAATTCTCTCTATGACAAGTGAATCAATGCTGATATTACTACCAAGTTTCCGTAGGGTATGATTATATCGTAGATCTGCGCCAAGTTTGAGCGCCCCAACTGCAACTACTGCGTCCTTGAATAAGAACATTTCAGGGCCCGCGATGATTTTAAGATTTGTACTAAATATCTGAGATAACCATCTATCAGCAGTCCTATATTGCTCAAGATTTAATAGTTTAACTATTTCATTTGAAAAAGTTCCTTTCCAGGTTACTTCGGAGGTCAAAATCGGATAGTTTGGATCTTTTTTTTCGATCTTACCCTTACTATTTATTGTGCTATCTGCAATACGCGCTGAGAGATCACCTATAGTGAGCAATTCCGTCGAGCTGGAGAGGCTTAAATGGACATCTTTGATTTCTGTATCTTTCAATTTCAATGTTTCTATGTCTAACAGAAGATCTGTTTCTTTGGTTTGCAGCTTTTGCAAGTTTAGAAGAAAAGAGGCGATTTCCTTTAACGAAGATAATCCTATTTGCCCTAGGCTAAAATTGTGGCACCTTATATCTATCTTCTGCTTTTCGTCTTTTTTTAGTGATACTTTTACGGAAGAATCAAGAAAATCTGACTGGATTTTCAAATTATATTCCTGAGCATTTCCATCATACTTATCACTGATAGAAAAGCTGGTACTGGAATTTGGCTCCCATTGAATTTTTGTAAAAGTTGAAAGCACTCCCATGAGATCCTTTCCTTCTCCTGAAATCTTTATGACTTTCTCGGATGAAAGAAATTGTATCTTATCCTCCTTAGAGGAGATTTCGACACTATAATATTTTTTTCTCCTATCAAAATTGAGGGAGAGGTGATACAGGTTTTCCGCTGCCTGACCGAAGTCCCCACGAAGCTCTGTTTTTACAATTGAGTTTCTGTATACAGCGTTCTTTACTTGCGTTTCGATTGAATAGTTAGGGATTTTAACTACCATGTTCTCCAGGTGCAAAGCTTGGACTTGTGTAGAGAAAACCTCATCTGTATTGTTCAGAATGATCTCCCCATCTCTCATGGTGATCTTCGAAATTTCTGGTCTCCCAAACAATATGGATTTCTTTGAGAAATGCAAATCGAGTTTTCCTATACTGTACCTGGAGTCAGAGGAGTATTGAACGATATTCACGGATGTGGCTCTCAGCGCAAGATCCAGGAAATTTATTGAAATCGTTCCATTTACTTCTACGTTTCCACCTATGAGTCTGCTGATCTCACTGGAATAGTGTTCTTTATACGAGTTGATCTTAAGAATGATACCCCCAAAGAAAGATAGAGCAATCACTAGGAGAAGAAAAATTAAGAATTTCGGAGAACGACCCATGATAATTTTAAGAACTAGAGTAAAATTGGAGATAAAAGAAAGCTACAGAAAAAGTGTCCACCAGATTCTAACTTACCAAAGAAAATACTAAAAATTCTTGTTGTTGAGTGAGATAAATGATAGTTTTATTGCTGCGATTCTACAAGCGATAAATCATTCTATGACTCTCCCGTGGATGGAAAACCGCATCCTATATTACATGAGGATCGCTGTCAACACATCTAGAACAGGATTGGCTTTTACCAGTAGTAATCCGTCTGTTGGATGTGTTGTTGTCAAGGATGGTGAGGTAGTGGGGAGAGGTGTTACTGGGTTGAATGGCATACCCCATGCTGAGGAGATAGCTCTGAGAGCTGCCGGAAAGAGTGCTATAGGTGGAGATTTATACACTACGCTCGAGCCGTGCACGCATTATGGCAAAACTGCTCCTTGTGTGGATAAAATCATACAATCCGGAATAAAGAGAGTTTATATCGGAATTAATGATCCAGATGAGCGTGTAAGCGGGCGTGGTATTGAAAAGCTCCGTGAGAACGGAATAAAGGTTGTATCAAACGTACTGAAATATGAATGTTTTTCTGCTAACATAGGCTATTTCTATCGGCAAATCCTGGGTAGGCCGTTTGTCATTTTGAAAGTTGCAACCACTCTTGATGGGAAAATTGCTTGTTCCAATGGGAAGAGCGCATGGATCACCTCCGCGAAGATGAGAAGAATAGCTCATAAGCTTAGAGCGATGACTACTGCCACAATGGTGAGTTATTCGACTGTCAAATGTGATAATCCGCAATTGGATTGTAGATTACCTGGTCTAGAAAAAGAGTCAGTGAAGATTATTCTTGATTCTAGAGCTGAGATCGGCAGCGCAGAGCTGAATCTATTCAAAAATGGCATTGTGTGGTCATTTGGTCGAAAAAATTCCTTCAAGTATAGAAACTTTTTTAATTTCGAGTGTGAGACTGTAGAGGATAGGGTGGACTTGCTGAAGATTCTTCATGAGCTTGGTGATATGGGTATAAACAGTTTACTCGTGGAATGTGGTAGAAAGCTTTTCACTTCATTTCTGAAGGAAAACCTATTTGATCAAATTGCATGGTTTAGGGCAAACAAGATTGCTGGAGATGATGCCGTGAGCTTATGTGGCGATCTCGACTTTTCTGATCCTTCAGCATTTATAAAGCTGCAAAAGACACATGAGATAAAGATTGATAATGAAAGTATAGATTTCTTTTCATGTAATCCATCTCTTCGTTTTGATGATGTGTTACGAAGAGTCTAAGTTTTTCTGTCGTCTAGATTTTGTGTGATCAGTGATTTAAAGTCATCCTCGTCTATGATTGTTATACCCAATTCTCTCGCTCTTGATAGTTTGGAGCCTGCTTTTTCTCCGGCAACTAAGTAATCAGCATTTTTCGAGATAGCGTTTAAAACGATTCCACCTGCATTTTTTACTATTTCTTTTGCCTCATCTCTTGTGATTGAGAGCAGAGTTCCAGTAAAGACAAATCTTTTATTGTTCAAGGAGCCCTTTTGGTTGGAAGTATTATCAGTGATCACGACCCTAGAAGCGAGGTTTTTGACTATATCCTGATTATCTGGATCAGCAAAGAATTCCTTCAGTGAGTCATATGCAGAGCCTCCCAATCCTTCGAGGTTTTTTATCTCAGTTTCCGTTTCTATATTGCCCTCCAAAGCTGACATTTTGGAGAACCATTTCTTAAAACTGACGTATTCCCTTGCTAAAATGTATGCCGTTTTTTCCCCGATACCCTTTATACCAAGACTGAAGATAAATCTATTTAATGTTATATTGCGTGCTTTTTTGATATTTTGAATTAAATTCTCTACGGATTTTTCACCCCAGCCCTCATATTTTTTTATAGCTTCCTTATATCTTTCTAGACGAAAAATATCTGCTAGTTCACTGACAAAGCCGTTATTGATGAAAAATGAAATATGTGATTCACCTATGCCTTCTATGTCGAATGCCTGACTCGAAACAAGATGTTTCACCTGTTGCACTAATTGATCTGGGCATTTTTTATGATTCATACAACGGATTGCTGCCTCGTTATTCTTCCTTAGAAGTTTAGATGAGCAAGAAGGACAATATTCGGGAAAGAGAAAGATCTGTTGTTTATCCCTATATGCTTTATCCACAGCTAATATTTTTGGTATTACATCTCCAGCTCTTTCAATTGTGACTAAATCTCCTTCTCTTATATCCTTTCTTTTCAGTTCGTCTTCATTGTACAGGCTGGCCCTGGAGACTACTACTCCACCTATGGTTACAGGCTTGAGGAGTCCGACCGGAGTAATGATACCTGTTCTTCCAACACTGAGTTCGATTTTTTCGAGTACAGTTTTCCCCCTATATGAAGGAAATTTATGCGCCACAGCCCATCTAGGTGCGTCGGCTGAGATTCCTAACCTTTTTTGTAGTCCTATATCATTGATTTTGTAGACCAATCCATCTATGTCGTAGGTGAGGTCGGCGCGCTTGTCATAGATAGACTGATAAAAATCCATGATCTCTTCTATATTGGAAGAGAGCAATTTTATGGAATTTGTACTAAACCCATTTGCGGCTAGTGATTCGAGTACTTCTTTTTGTGATCTTACTGTAGGTAGCTCATTAGCGCTATAAGCAAAGTACTTAAGATTACGTTGTTTTGTGATTTCTGGATCTAATTGCCTCAATGAACCCGCTGCTGCGTTCCTTGGATTAGAGAAACCCTCTAGTCGGCGAAACGTTTCGTGATCGATGAATACCTCTCCACGTACCTCCAATACTTTTGGTGCATTCTCTATTCTTGTAGGGAATCCAGAAATGACGTTTATATTCTCTGTAATATTCTCTCCTGTGTAACCATCCCCCCTTGTCGCACAGGAATGAAGTTTACCATCAATAAAACACGCGGAAAATGATACTCCATCTATTTTGGGTTCACACAGAAATTCAAAATTTTCCTTAGTATTCAAAAATCTTTTTGTTTTTTGGATATACTCAATGAATTCTCCTTCAGAGAAAACATTCCTTAAAGAAAGCATCGGAGATAAGTGCTCTACTTTGCTGAACTTCTCAGAGGGCGGATGCCCAATGATAGTAGGAAATTCTAACTCCGGATTTTCTTTGATGAGCTCTAGATATTGGCTCTTAATGGCGTCATATTCTGCGTCAGTTATCTCTGGATTATCATCTTGATAGTACTTTTCGTTATGGAGCAGAAGTTTCTTATATAGACTCTCAATTTTCTTTTCGACTTCCATTTCACAAGAAAGACAGCTATTTTCTATAATTTCATACTAAAGAATCTAATGAAGTTCATCCTATCTCCTTAATTTTTCTCCTGACTCGCATCTCATAAGAAAGACAGCTATTTTCTATAATCCCATAGTAAATAGTCTAAGACTCCTTCTTGTACTGAACCTGGATGGATGCATGTTCAAGTAATCTGGAAAGCGAGTGTTTTATGACTTCCAGTGAAATCTCAAGCGGAGAAAATTCCTTAACTAAGTCCGATAAAAGAGTTTCAGCTAATTCTTCGATATAGTCAAACTTTGTTGTGCTACTGGTGTTCTTAAGGAGATCAATGACGAGATTGTAGTCAACTAGATCTTCTGAAGAAATACTAAGATTAATCCAGACGAGACGCTTGAGCACTTTCTCCCAGTCACGGACGCCCAGGCTCACATACAGACAGAGTTTAGTCAGAGACAACTTCATGAAAAAAGTCCTCAAAGATATAATGCGAATCATGCGGACCTGGGGAGCCTTCCGGATGATATTGGATGGAGTGAATCTTTTTATTTTTTATCTTTACTCCCTCAACAGAATTGTCAAAGAGCGATCTATGGGTAATACCTACATCCCTAGTGAGTGTCGACTCATCTAGAACAAAACCATGGTTTTGGCTAGTTATTTCGACCTTTCCTGTGATGAGATTCATCACTGGATGATTAGCGCCTCTGTGTCCGACGAGCATTTTTTTCGTTCTACACCCGAAGGCAAGTACTATGATCTGGTGACCTAAACAGATTCCAAGGATAGGTATATCAGAAGAAAAAATCTTTGTGAAATCTTCGTAAAGGTATTCGTATGTAGCAGATGGATCTCCAGGTCCATTTGACAGTACTATCCCGTCAAAACTCGATGAGAGTACCACATCAGCGAACCCCCTTTTCCCGGCTATGACAACAACGGTAAAGTATTTCTGCAAGTTTCTTATGATGCCGTGTTTAATTCCGAAATCAATAATGCAGACCTTTTTCTTTTCAGGATCTGTGGGGAGATCATAATTCGAGTATCCCAAGACTCCGGCACTCAACTCCAAATTATTCATCTCTTTAGACGCCTTGAGTAGTTCAAGTGCTCCAGTATGACTGATTTCATCGATAGGAAAAATGATCCCGTTTTTACTGCCTGTGCGGCAGATCAGACGTGTAATAGCGCGAGTATCTACACCGCAAATACCGACAACTTGATTTCTAACAAGCCAGTCGGAAAAGTGCTCGATTCTGTAGTGATGGGAGAAATCTACTGGATCCTCGCGCAGAACTACACCTCGAGCGAAAACCTTATGACACTCATTATCTTGGGAATTTATACCAATATTGCCTATATGTGGTGAGGTGAAAAGAATTATCTGACCAAAGAAAGACGGATCCGTGATAACATGCTGATATCCTAGAGGGCTTGTAGTGAAGCAAACCTCCGCGACAGCAACACCTTTCTTCCCACAAGAGAAGCCGAAAAAGAGACTACCATCAGTAAATGCTAGGCACGTATCGTAGGCAAAAGTAGTGCTCATAGAAGACAAAAGGATACTTTAACTTCCAAAGAAATCTTCCCCAAACCTATCCTTGAATCTGTTTACTTTACTGGTTGCCTTCACATTCGTGGAGGCAGACTTAGTCCAAGCCTGATGTGTTTCAGGAGGCCAGTCACCAGCATTGTAGACAACCAATTCACCTTTTTTTCCTAGAGTAGACCTGACCTTGATTTTCATTCCATTCGTGAACGCCAGGATAATGTCATGAACCTCTGGGTGAATATTTTTTTTCATGTGTTTATAAAGGCTCGATCGATAACATTCTAAACGAATAGTCCTCTTGAATCAATCAAAGATATCTTGGATTCAACGAAGGCTTTTTGTTTTCCAACTTAGCACTGGAAACTATCTTTTCTTTTTCTCAGAATGGCAAATATTTCCGCTTCTGTAAGTTCTGGGAACTGATTTTTTTGATATTCTTTTATTCTGAGGAAGGGATTAATATTTTTTTCCTGCTCTAAGGTTGTTGGAATGGTAGAATATCTATGACCTTTAATACTGTTCCAGTAATTTTTGATAGCAATATTTTCCGGTTCTATGCTCATAGCGAAACGCAAATTATCTCTGGTGTACTCATGAGCGCAATATATTGTTGTGTCTCCAGGTAGACTTGCGATCTTTTCGATACTTTCAAACATCTGAAGATGAGTTCCCTCGAATACTCTTCCGCACCCCGCAGAGAAGAGCACATCACCGCAGAAGAGAAGTTTTTCTTCAGTAAAAAAATAGCCCACGTGACCCAGTGTGTGTCCGTGTAGTTCGAGAACTTTAACGTGTGTACCGCAGAGATATATTTCATCAACAGCTAAAGAATCCCAGCAGGGAAGCAAATCCTTTTCAGATAGCGGTACAATAACCTGTGCATCTGAGAATCTTTTCTTAATCTGAGAGATCCCGGATGTATGATCCGCGTGATGATGAGTCACTAGCACCCACCCCACTGACAGACCATACTTTGAAACATGATCCAGGACAGAATCTCCATCACCAGGATCCACAACAAAGGCAAGAGAACCAATATTGCCAATGAAGACATAATTGTCCTTCAATATTGGTAGTACCGCAATTTGCAGCACTACAATGAATCCTCCATTGCTTCCTCAATTTCCCTTAAATGTCTTTCGCTCTGTTCTGAGATTTTCACTTTTAGTAGAGCATCATCTAAGTCTTCCTGGGAACAAAGGTTGAAGAGTAGAGGATCCCTAGGTTTCAGGTTATCATAATTCCAGTACGTCTTTTCGCGAATGGACTTCACGATCTTTGCTGTGGTGCCTATAAGAGAAACAATCTGGGAATCGCTCAGTTCAGGATAATTATTGATCAGCCACAAGGAAGCATCGGATTTCACTCTTCGTTTTACAACAGGAGTATAGCCTCTTCCCTTCTTTTTCTTTTTATCAACAATGGATTTGATTATTAACCTTTTGTTTGGATCATTTTCGCATTCTTCAATATCACGCTGTTCTACTTCCCCTGTAATTCTCGGATCGCAGCCTATAAGGCCTTGGGCAACTGTCCCATCTGCGATGCCTTCTACTTCTAAAACGTGCAAACCACAGGCCTGAGCAATTTGCTCGAACGTCAAAGCAGTCTTATCTACCAACCAAACGGCGACAGCCTTGCGCATCAAAGGTGACGATGACATAACTAAGCAACCCCCCAAGATAAAAATATGACTCCGCTTTCAGAGTACTGGATACACACTAACACAGCTTAAATTTAACACTCTTAACATTCAGTTAACTAATCTTGTTGCAGAGAAAATTTATCACCCTGTTCGGGATATATATAACTCTATCAATTTTACAATTTTTGATCAATCTCTTCCCAATAGAGATTATTTCTGCTTCGAGGTGATTCCTTGGAACCTCAATTGTTTTAAGGAATTTCCCATTTTTTTGCACTGCTATCTTTATAGTATCATCCTGCAGGATACTTTCATCATATGAGACCCAAGGCGAACCATATAGTTTATTTGTATTTCCAAGCTCTGCGGAAAGATATTCTGAAAGGTGGGGTGCAAATGGCTCCAATACTCTGAGCAGTGTATATATTGCATTCCTGTCTACTTCCTTACTTGTGGAAAGCAAATTCACTAATTCATGGATTTTTGCGACTGCGCAATTGAGTTTTATTTCTTCTATATACTTTGTGATATCACGGAGGATCTTATGCATCTTTACATTGAACTCTTTATTCATCGGTGATTGAATCTCATCCTCAACAGCAAGATATTTTTCCGCTAGGTTTTTTATTCTGCGTAAAAATTTGAAAGCTGCCTCAATACCTTTATCAGACCATTCAAAAGTATTTTCTGGAGGATTGTCGGAAAGTATGAAAAACCTTGCTGCATCAGCGCCATATTTTGTTATAACCTCTTCTAAGTCGACTATATTTTTTTTTGACTTACTCATTTTCTCAACTTTTCCGACTGAGATGCTTTCTCCCCTAGCTGAGAGGAGTTTTGCCTCATCTGGATATAACCACTCTCCAGCATCGTTTTTATAAGTTTCATGACAGACCATTCCCTGAGTTACTAAATGCGTAAAAGGTTCCTTGATTGTTAAATAACCACATTTCTGTAGCGCACGCACGAAAAACCTTGAATAAAGTAAATGAAGTATTGCATGTTCTACTCCGCCGATATACATGTCGACAGGTAGAAAGTGCTTACAAGCTTCCTTATCTATACCTGCAGATGGATTGCAAAAAGCTGCAAAATACCAGGAAGATTCAAAGAACGTATCAAAAGTATCGGTATCCCTGAGTGCTGGACCCCCACATTTAGGGCAATTTGTATGCTTCCACTTGGGATGACTCTCCAGTGGATTTCCTTGCTTTGAAAAATCTACATCTTCTGGAAGAGTTATCGGTAAGTCCTCGACTTTTACTGGCTGCATTGAGCATTTCTCGCAATATACGACTGGAATAGGGCATCCCCAGTATCTTTGTCTTGATATTCCCCAGTCTTTTAATCTGTACGAGGTCTTTGCTTCACCTATTCCAAGTGATTCAATTACTTGGATAATACGTTTCCTAGCTTCTATGACTTCCATTCCGTCTAAGAAATCCGAATTGTACATCTCTCCTTCCAAGTCACAATAGGGGAGGGCGGTATCTGTGTCCCCTTTCTTGATTACTGGGGTGATCTTCAAATTGTACTTTTGAGCAAATTCAAAGTCTCTCTCGTTATGAGCTGGGCATCCGAATATTGCCCCTGTACCATAATCCATTAGTACGAAGTTAGCCAAGTATAGAGGAAGTTTAGCTTTGGAAAATGGATGTACTACTTCCAAATTAGTTGGGATACCTAATTTTTTATTGAATAAAGTACGTAATTCTTCGATTTTTTCCTGTTTTACTAAATCCAGTTCTCTGACGATGGGATGATCTATCGATATTGCACAGAACGATGCACCAAAAATTGTTTCCGGTCTAGTACTGAAAACTTCGACAAACTTTGAGCCATGTCCACTTAATCTGAGCTTAATTGATGCCCCTTCGGATTTACCTATCCAATTCGCCTGCATTGTCTTGACCTTTTCAGGCCACCCTGGAAGGCTATCCAGGTCCTGTAGTAGCTCCTCTGCAAAGTCAGTGATTCTTAGGAACCATTGAGGGATCTTCCTTTTTTCGATCAGAGCGCCGGACCTCCAACCACGACCATCTATGACTTGCTCATTCGCTAATACCGTTTTATCGACAGGATCCCAATTTACTTCTGATTCTTTTTTATAAGCCAGACCAGCCCTAAGAAAATCAAGAAAGAATCGTTGTTCATGCTTACAATATTCGGGGGAGCAAGTTGAAATTTCCCTACTCCAATCATACGAGAGACCAATATTTTTCAGTGTTGTTCTCATTTTCGAAATATTCTCCTCGGTCCATTTTCGAGGATGTACGTTTCCAGCTATGGCAGCCTTTTCAGCTGGCAGTCCGAACGCATCCCAGCCGATTGGATGCAAAACATTATATCCATTTGCTTTTTTAAAGCGCGCTAATACATCTCCTATTACATAGTTCCTAAGGTGCCCCATATGAAGTTTTCCTGAAGGATATGGAAACATACTCAGTACATAATACTTTTTTTCTTTATAGGTCTCAGCGGAGAAATTCCAGGAAGATCGAGCGAACTCCTCTATTTCCCGGAAGTCGTAACTTGACATGTACAACTAACCTGCTTGTATCACGGGATTTTATCATATAATCACAGCAATACTAATAGAGATTTCTGATGAGTGGATGGTTACTTATACCTTAAACTTACTATATTTGCTCTTCTATGAATTAGATAAGTTTTAATTAAAATTTGTAATACTTATCTCCACAAATCATAACGAGAAAATATGTCAACTTTAAACACTACTAGATGCTTACTTTGTGTTGCAATAGTATCATTGCTATCTGGCTGCGCACCAGTTTACAGGACTACCCATCATTTTGTTCCGCCAAAAACGGAATCAGGTAGACTTTGTGCAAATCAGTGTATTCTATCGAAGCAGCGATGTATAAAGGATTGCTTGGATCATGGCCTACCATACGGTGTGATCTCTGGTGTAACGAGCGTGGCAAAGTCTCTGATTACAGGTAGTCATGCTGGCGGTGGAGCTAATGAACAAGTCGTGAATGCTTGCAAGTCTTCATGCGAGGGGGATTATCGAATGTGCTTCGTCAACTGTGGTGGTAACATACAATCAGAGACACACTGCATCCAAAATTGCGATAAGGAGGGACAATAAAATTACTGAACAAGAAAAGGTTTCCCAAGATGAAAAACTCTCAGTTCATTGGGGGAAACCTTTGACACCGTCATTACACTCTCTTTATTGTAAAAATAACCCTTCCGATTATTTCGATTTCGTCAAAATGTTTAATATAGGTTGAATATTTCTCATTATCAGGGATTATCTTTATATCTTTTGTTCCAAAAATGTGCTCGACGCTTCTTACGATGCTGTTGAAATCATCACGGAGAAGGAATATTCCTGATTTTATCTTACTATTTTGATCAAATTCCCTAATTATCAGGGTTTCATTTGGCATAATACTCGGTGCCATACTATCATCATACATATTACAGGAATATAGCTTATATTCCTCACCTATCCATTCTTCGCAGAACATTCTGTTGAGTAGAATGTTCACGTTATGACGATTCTCCAAACTATGGACAGGGGCATAATTCTCGTAGTCTATGGAATCAGGAGACGCGTTGATTAAATAGGAAATAGAAATTCCCAACTCTCTAGAAATAGAATCCAGTTTCTTCGAAGTTGGATTTTTCGATTTACCATTTAATATGTCATATACAAATGATTTTCCCACTCCTGCTTTCTCAGCAAGCTCCCTAGCATTGATACCAAGTTCTTCCATCCGCTTCCTGATTTTATAAGCCATCATATTTGTTATCTGATTAGCGATCTCCGTCATATCCACTGCTCAACTAAAAAACTACATTGTGGATGTATCACAATTCAAAATTGCATACAATACTCCTGAAACGGTAATTTATAATTTTTTGGTTAAAATTAACGCAAGACATCAATTTTAAAGAGAAAGGTGTTATCCACTCCAGAAACCAATCAACTAATATATCTTTACTTAGCCGTATTTGCTGAGAGAATACTCTATCTATAGTGTACACTCCATCCAGTTTTCCGTGCAATGAAAAATAATATTTATATATCAAATAAGGAAAAAAAGAATATTCTAGCTTTGACAATAGTGTTGACACTATTATATTCATTGGCTTTTTATTTTGTATTTTCATCCCCCGTTGATCAGTTGCATGGCGAATTCGTAAGAATCATGTATGTACATGTCCCAGCGGCTTGGCTGGCTGTGCTATTATATTCAGTGATTGGATTACTTAATATCATATATCTATCTTTCTCCGTTCCTGTACTCGGGATAGTTGCTTATGCTCTGGCACCAATTGGGATGACCTTCACTATGATATGCTTGATCACTGGAAGTCTTTGGGGCAAACCAATATGGGGAACTTTCTGGGTCTGGGATGCACGTTTGACTTCGATGTTTGTATTATTCTTTTTATACCTAGGGTATTACCTTATCTGGGACTATAAGGAATTTAACATAAAATTAGCTTCGATCGTTAATTTGATTGGCCTGGTTAATATTCCTATTATAAAATTTTCCGTATACCTATGGGCGACTCTACATCAGAAATCCAGCGTTATTCGTCCTGAAGGGATATCCATACATCCATCGATGTTGACTCCGTTGTTACTGATGTTTTTCTCTTCTTTTGTACTGACACTGCTCTTATGGTATTTTAATTCATGTGCGG
This sequence comes from Neorickettsia helminthoeca str. Oregon, assembly GCF_000632985.1. Classification (NCBI taxonomy): domain Bacteria; kingdom Pseudomonadati; phylum Pseudomonadota; class Alphaproteobacteria; order Rickettsiales; family Anaplasmataceae; genus Neorickettsia; species Neorickettsia helminthoeca. Next base: position 434,411 of record NZ_CP007481.1, read on the forward strand.
TGCTAAACCTAAGGAAAATCGAGAAACTACTTATACATGAGAAGTTTACTAAGTAATAGAGATGTCAGTGTTGATGAAATCTATCAGATTTTCGACTTGGCAGCCTTCTATCTGAAGAACGGTATTGAAAGCAACCTATCTGGGAAGTTACTTTTCTCCATATTTTTCGAAAGTTCGACGCGGACGGAGACATCCTTTTCAGTTGCCGCGTCCAGACTTGGATGTATAGTTGAAAAGGCTAATGTCAGTAATCTTGCTACTAGGAAGGGCGAACATCTTGTGGATTTAATTTCCACTCTGAATGCATTTTCTCCTGATTTATTCGTGATTAGACATAGCGAGAGTGGTGTCCTGCATTTATTGAAGGGGTATATAGACTGCGGCATCATAAATGCTGGTGATGGGACCAATGAGCATCCGACTCAGGGATTGATAGATGCCTTCACGATATTGCACATGAAGGAAAAAATCGAAGGACTAAACATACTCATATGCGGGGATATATTGAGAAGTAGGGTAGCGCACTCTACAATTCCGATTTTGCAGAGATTAGGCGCAGTCATATCTATTTCCGGACCACTTGCTTTGATGCCCAAGATCTTGGATGAAGGGATTAGATACAGTCCAAATTTTCACGATGCCTTGAGTGGAGCCGATGTGGTAATCATGCTACGGACTCAGAATGAGCGTGCTAGTCAGGACATTGATAATGGAATCGATTTTTGTTTAAACAAAGCCGCACTTGCGGTTGCAAAGCCTGATATTCTAATCATGCATCCTGGCCCAGTGAATAGGAATCGTGAAATCTCGGATGCGGTTTTAAATGATTCCAGAAATGGAATTCTTACTCAGGTCCGAAATGGGCAGTATATAAGAGCGGCTGTCATCAGTTTTCTATTAGAAGAATAAATTGCCGATCTTCTATGTTAGATTTATTTCTCCATGGGTGTTCCTATTGGGATTCAATTAAGCTTAGAAATTGAAATCATTGAGATAAAAAGTTAAAGTATTTACTATTAAAAGTAAATTAATCTAGATTTACTTTCCGAACGAGAACGGAATACCGTATCAGGTACGCTCCATTTACGGATATCACAGAGGGCGATATGACGCTTTTAAGTTATCTCAGTCATGCTGGTCATAAGTATAGGCTATTTTAAGAATCTGAGAATTCTCTCAAATTAGAGATAGAAAACTCATCCGGAGAAAGAGCTGAGAGCACCATCAATGGCGTTGACCTTTTATCTTTTAAGCCACAGCTTGATCAGCTTTCAAAAAGTAATACTGCGCAAGTGGTGCTCAGTTATAAACTGACTTCTGGTAACGTTAAGAGCAGAGTATATTAAGAGCAGAGTATATTCTTGTACCAGAGTAGTACACCATCACTGACTCAGATAAGTGAATACCAGCATACAAAGAGTGTTAAAAGTATAGGAGTCTGTGGCCCTATGAATCGTGAAAAATCATGCGCAGTTTATGAGGACTCTGGTATTAAATTCCAGTTACTTAGTGTCAATAGTAGTGTCAATAGTAGTACTGGAGAGATAACAGCAAGCGGCACCGAAAAAACTGTAAACAATACTGGTAGTAGTATTAATGCTGTTTCAGTAGCGGAAGGTAGTGGTAATCGTATTGTTGTTCTAGCAAGCGAAGGTACAACCCTTAAGAGCGGCTCAAGTAGTGGGGAGGAGGTAGTATTTCCCTGTCTAACTTTGCACCATCTACCCTATCGGGGAGGAGAGTAGAGCGTATTGCCGTAAATGCACGTAAGAACAATAAAGTCTCTGCAGTTGTTCAGACATCTACGGTGGACTCTATTATGTTAAAGCCGGTGGAAATACATTAAGCAGCTCCTCGGTAGAGCGACTAACAACAGTATCTGGAGTAATTTCAGATATGAAAGTGGCGCCAAGCTACAGTTCTGGTGCAACTGTCTCCAGGTTTGATGTATTTGTCACAAAGAATAATGGCGGTGTAGAAAGAGTATTATTTAGTGTCAGTTTTAGTGTCAGTGATAGCGATTGCAAGAAAAATGGTGGAGTCACAACTAGCACTGAAGTGCCTCCAAGTAGAGCTACTACCAGATCTAGTACAACCTCGAGAATTACCTCTACAACGACTACTACAACAAGTGCCGCCATTTCTGCAATCGGCAGAAGTCCTTCGCAGGGTATATCTTCTACGCGTGCGTCAAGTGTGCATGAGTCTGCAGCAAAGACGAGTCATAGAGCCGCCGGTACTATAGCAACAACGCAGAGTATAAAAACAACACAGACGCGATCCACGACTGGCGCACTGGCTCAGAGTTCTCATTCATCAACCGGAGCGCGACCAAAGAGCATTATCAGAGGGAAAAGAACTACTTCCAAAATAGGGGAAGTATCTAGCGCACCTAGTAGTCAGGTTGCTCCGATTTATCATGTTCAGAATAGCGCTACTCTGACCAGTAATAGTGGCAATCTTCTTGATAGTAGTAGTTCTAGTGCTACTGCAGCGATTGCCTTCTCCGCCTCAATATTGGGTTATTTGGACTGATTTTTCTAGTATTAGTAGCATTTGTGTGTAAGAGAAGACGAAGAGCAAGATTAGAGCTAGAAAGGTATGAACTTGGATTGATTAGCGGAAATGTACCTGAAGATTCACGGGAAGAAGATAGTGATGAGGAAATACCTTCTTCGAGCGGGGAAGTCAGGTTGACTCGATTACCCCCAAAGAATGAAGAGGAAAGTAAAGGCTATAAATTTCGAAGACACCATGGTATTCGAGCTAGCTTATTTATCTCAATATCATATACCCGTGGTGAGAATAGGATAGGGCACCCGACACGGTATAATCAATGAACTCATACTCGAGGTTTCATTTCATATGCAGACTCAAAGCAGAGAAGTACTCATTCTATCAGATATAACTACTCTACAGTGATCGACTTTGCCAGATTTCTTGGATAGTCCACATTTCTCCCATTCTTAACAGCAACCCTGTACGCGAGGATTTGCATCGCGACTGTATATACAAAAGGCATCGTTAGTTCAGAAGTATCTGGAAGTACTACCACTTCTACATCAAGGTGTTCTAACCTTTTTACGCCGTCCTTATCAGTGAAAATGAACAACTTTCCATTACGGGTATAAATTTCTTGAATACTTGATAGTACCTTTGCGAAAGATAGTGAACTAGGTGCCAATAATATTACAGGAAAGCCCTTTTCTATTAGTGCGATGGAACCATGTTTCAATTCGCCAGATTGGATACCTTCAGCCATTATGTAGGATATCTCTTTGAGCTTTAGCGCTCCCTCCACGGCAACGAAGTATCCAAGCCCCTTTCCCACGTAGAAGATACGATCACTGCGGTAAATCTGCTCAACTACCGTGTCGATGTTGAACTCCAAACTGTCTATGACTTCCTGCAGATCGTGTTCAATTTTTGTTAATCCGTCTAAGATCCATTCTTTATTCTTTCCTGTAAAAGCGACAAGATGTAAGAGTGTTGCTAGCTGAGAAGTGAAACTTTTCGTTGCTGCAACACTTAGTTCCGGACCAGCATTTGTATATATATGAAAGTCCGACAGTCTCGCGATACTACTCTCAGGTACATTAACCACGGAAATAATATAGGAACCAATAGAATAATTCCTGACTGTCTTCAATACGAGGAGTGTATCAGCGGTTTCCCCGGACTGGGAAATAAAGATAAATAATTCATCTTTCATAAAATCCCGCCATGTGAACTCTGATGCGACCTCTACGTTGACGCGAACATCTAAGTATTTTTCGATCCAAGCCCTTGCTATGCAGCCAGCGAAAAAAGAAGAGCCACAAGCAACGATATTTATATTTTTTGCTGACTTCAATACAGATTTTAAATCACTTTCTTGTAACTCAGCTGCTCTGGCTATTCTTCCGATGAGTGCTGGCTGTTCCAGTATTTCGGAAAGCATAAAGTCCTGCTTTTTATTAGAGGACCTCTTTGCGACCATGAAATTATGAAAGCTACTCTTAAATGCTTTCCTTATAACTTTTTTCCCGGAATTGAAAAAAAGGATATCACTCGGCGAAATGACTGCTATATCATTATCTTCCATGCAGTATCGTTCTTCGCTTAGGAAGGATACTGCGCTCAAATCTGATGCAACTACAGAAATATTACCGTTACTTGCGGCTATTAGACTAATCCCACGCTTCATAGCAAAGATCTCATTTGGATTATTCTGAAAAATCACTACTATAGCAAAAGAGCCATGAATCTGGCCCATTACTCTTTGTAATACGTCAATTTTTCTGTGATCCTGCGAGTGTCTAACTATCAACTTTAGGATGACTTCGGTGTCTGTATCAGTTTTGAACTCTAAGCTTTCCTCTTGGAGAATCTTCCTGAGCTCCGTTGCATTTTCAACTATGCCATTGTGTATTATCGCGACATCAGAATCATAGTGGGGATGTGCATTTTCTAGATTAATTTGCCCGTGAGTCGCCCAACGAGTGTGACCCATACCAACCTTTGAAAAAGGATTCTTATTCAAGATGTCTTTTATTAAACCTTGGACAGGTCCGATAACTTTCGTACAAGTAAACTTTCCACCATCTAAGAAAATGCACCCAGCAGAGTCATACCCTCTATACTGCAGACAACTTAAACCGTTCAGAACAAGCGGAACTACATTGTCTTTCGAGGAAATAACGCCTACTATACCACACATCAATCAAATCAGTACTCAGAGAAGTATATTCTATATAAGACTCCTAGATTAGGCAAATTAATGAAAGTCCTCAAGAACGACAATCCGACATTACTACAGTATTTCTACCTCTTTCCTTTGCAACGTAGAGGTTTGTATCAGCTCTACCTAATAATGTCTTTAATGTATCTCTATCTTGATACTCAGCCACTCCTATGCTGACGGTCAAATTGACTTTTACATCTTCATTAATGGTATCGAATTTTTGCTGTTCTATAACCAATCTTACCCTCTCAGCGGCATCATAGGCTTCCTGTAGTGTAGCATCCACTAATACAACAACTACTTCCTCTCCACCGAATTTTACAATTAAGTCATTGAGCCGTAGACAACTTTTAAGGCATAACGCCAATTGCTTGAGAATTAGATCCCCTGAGAGATGTCCGTAGGCGTCGTTGATCTTCTTGAAATAATCAATATCTATCATCATCATGGAGAACGTCTTACTTTTGGACTTCCTCACTGTCACTAGTAGTTCATCTACATATTTTTCGAAATAGTAGCGGTTATACAAAGAGGTCAGTGGATCAATGAATGCCATTTTCAAATTATCCTCGACACTTCTCTCAATGATATCTTGGTATTTCTTTCGCTTGACTTGCGTCGCAACTCTGGCAATAAACTCGCTCCTATTGATTGGCATATCAACATAATCACTTATTCCAAGTTCAGTGATTTCGCTAATCACCCCTTCATCATCTTCATCATTAATGATCAGTATAATTGGTATAGATCTACTCTTAGGGCGACTCTTGACTGTGGAACAGACTCTCAATAAATCTTTGGAGAGAGTAATGTTGACAATTAGTACGTCGAAGTTATGTTGTTCTATTTCTCCTTCACTTAGATGTATGACTTCTGCGAAAACGGGTTTCAACATCTTCTCTATCGGCTCGAATAATGATCTCTGCTGATCAACAACAGCAATCACACCCGAAGACACATCTCCTACGTAGCTGACAATTTCATTTTCTGTGCCACTTGTGAGCTGAGCTTTAGTGTTGATTCTTAGCCTCACCTCATCTAGGATCGTCTTGAATCTCAATAGAGACTTTATCCTAGTAAAAAGAGCGAAGTCCCTGACGGGTTTCACCAAGAACTCATCAGCACCTGCGCTTAGGCCTTCCACTTTATTCTCCATATCGTTGAGCGCAGTGACAATGATGACTGGAATGTGCATCGTTGAATAATCACTTTTAAGACGTCTGCATGTCTCGAAGCCGTCCATCTGAGGCATCATGACGTCCAACAGGATCACATCAGGCTGATTCCGCTTCGCTAATTCTATCGCCTCAATTCCAGAAGAAGCGGTAATGACTTGATAATACTTAGCAGTTAACTTGATTTCCAATATCTTGACGTTACTCGGGATGTCATCTACAACTAGGATTAGAGCAGTCATTATCTTCTTTCTATGCAACTATAGTATAACAATGTACGTTGTATATGTAACACCGATATATTATAATATTTACCAGGGACTTGGTTTATACTCAAGTGTGAACATATCTTTACGAATGAAATGATATGCCAAACAACTATTCTACCTTGGAATCCTCTTTTTTCTTATCAACTTCGCTTTTTTTCGACATCGGAACTTCACTACTCTCTACTTCATAGACCTCATATATCTTATCGTCATCACCGGTAATATGCTTAGATTCGTTGGGTGCATGAAAATATTCCACGATCTGGTATTTAAGCGCTTCAAGTCTCACATGCAGACTTTTAGCAAGCTTTAATATTTCATGAAAAGACTCTTTGTCTACCAGCAAGGCCGCTACTCCTAGTATTACTAGAAGCTCAAAGAACCCTATTCCAAACACATTAATACTCCCTTGAAAGCATCGAGCGTAATCGCTTTACGAGCATCATAAACTTATTGATATCAAGCTCACCGGAAGACATAATATCATTATAAAAGGTCTTGTACCTTTCGAGCTTAGCGGAGTGTTTGCCTTCCCACTGCTTAATTGCAGTGAAGTAGTTTACATCCTTCCTTATATACTTCGCGATTTCACGGGTGAAAGCAAGTTGTTCATCACAGAGCTCATCTGATAGACAGTATGCAGAGATCCTCTGCCAGTACGAACTATTCTCAAATTTTTTGTAGACAATCTCACGAAGTGATGCGAGCGATAAAGCAGCACCTAGCTCGAAATAAATCCTACTCACAACCATATGATCTATTTCAAAACCTTCGGCCTCGCAGAGATTTTTGGAGGTCTGCGCAATGCCCAAAGCAGCTGAAACAAACTGCAGTCCTGCCAATTTATTACTCAATTCTGGTGATAGACCAAACTTCTCGAATGATTGAAGAGATTCTCTATATTCGCTTAATGAATTAGAATCGAGAACATCCACAAGTTTTGTACTGATTTCTCGAACTTTATCAGAGAATTCTTCCACGGCAGAAGTAAGGTTGATAGGTTGAGGATAATTTCTCAGTAACCAATATACTGACTGGTCCAAAAATTGTATGACAAGAACATTAATTCGATAGAAGAACTGAATATCAATCTGTCCGATAAGATGGTCCAATTCTTCAAAGAGAGCAGGTAAGTCATATATCTCCATGACTGTGACCACAACTCTGATCACTTCCTTAGATGAAAATCCTGTATTCTGTACGGCATTCTGGATGAAAGTACATCCAAATCTATTGACTATATTGTTCGCTAACTTAGTCGCAATAATTTCTCGTCTCAACGGATGATCCAGTATGTCTGACAGGAATCTTTCTCTCATCAGACTTGGAAAATAATTAATCAAATAGTGATAAAGAATTTCACTATCTGGCAGTTCGGAAGTGATGATTTTTTCATATATGTACATCTTGCTATAAGCAGCCAGGACAGCTATCTGAGGTCTTTCGAAACTTCTACCTTCCGCGAATAAACGCTTCACTTCCTCATTGGAAGGTAGGAATTCCACTTTTTTATCTAGGAGTCCGACCTTGACCAATTTACCAACCAAATTTTGATATTGTTCTAGCCTTCTAGGAGATCTCATTGTTTCCATCGCCATCATTAGCGACTGAATTTTATTGATGTGTAGGAGTATCAACTCAACAACCTCTGGCTCCATTGCTTTCAACAGTATATCCCTCTCTCGAAGCGTTATCTTTCCAGATTTTATTGCTTTAGAGAAGGCTATTTTAATATTTACCTCTATATCGGAGCAGGATACGCCAGCACAATTATCTATGAAATCTGTATTGACTATTCCTCCATTTCCAGAATATTCTATCCTGCCGAGTTGTGTACAGCCTAGGTTTCCCCCCTCTACAATGACCTTAGCCCTGACATTTTTTCCATCCACTCTGATAGAGTCATTGGCCTTATCACCGACGACTTCATTTGTTTCTTCTGACGATTTTACATATGTTCCAATACCACCGTTCCAAATAACATCTACATCAGACTGTAGGATATATTTTATCAACTCATTTGGGGTGAGTTTTTCCTCATATATATCGAAGACTTTTTTCATTTCGGAAGAAATCGGAATGAGTTTTTCATTGCGCAGAAAAACACCTCCGCCCTTCGAAATAAGAGAGTGATTATAATCCATCCAAGTAGAGGAGGGCAGATTGAACATCCGCTGTCTTTCTTGGAAAGAAATCTCAGGATCGGGATTTGGGTCGATAAAGATGTGCATGTGATTGAATGCAGCGACTAGCTTTATTTTATTCGATAGGAGCATCCCATTTCCGAATACATCACCGGACATATCCCCTATACCTATGATACTACTTCCTTTTCTCTCCAGGTCATTGAATCTTTCCCAGAACGCCATCTGCATTGAGATCCATGCACCACGGGCAGTGATTCCAAGTTTTTTATGATCGTATCCACTAGAACCTCCAGATGCAAATGCATCTCCGAGCCAGAAATTGTATTCAGCAGACACCTCATTTGCGTAGTTGGAGAACTTAGCTGTGCCCTTATCTGCAGCGACAACGAGATAACTATCATCCCGATCATAGGTCAGGATGTCTTTTGCTTTTTCGCACTTTCCGTTGACTATGTTATCTGTGAGATCAAGGATACCTCTAAGGAAATCTTTATAGTAGCGGATTGCTGTTTCAGTAAGAAGTTGTCTATCCTCGATCTGCTCCTTGAGAATAAAACCACCTTTTGAACCAACTGGTATTATAGCGGTATTTTTAGCCATTTGAGCTTTCATCAATCCCAGGATTTCTGTCCGGAAATCCTGCAGTCTATCTGACCATCTGATACCACCACGTGCTATCTTCCCCCCCCTGAGGTGTATTGCTTCGAATTTATTGTGATACACAAAAACCTCCACGAAAGGCTTTGGCAGTGGCATATCAGTGATATCCTTGGAGGAAATTTTCACTGAGATGTATTCCTTATTCATATAGTAGTTTGTTCTCAGGATTGAGAGACAAAGCTCAATGCACGTCCTGATGATGTTGTCATACATGACGTTTGTCACAGAGGATAAAATTTTCTTGGATTTACCTTTTAGTATTTCCACTTTTTCCTGTCTTGATTCCTCCTTGATGTCGGGGGAGAAACGTGCATGAAATAAACGAATAATCAACACAGCTGCATCAGGGTGATGTGAAAGTGCCGCCTGAATATAAGAGGGATTATATTTAAAAGAAATTTGTTTCAGGTAACTCCCGAACATACGCAGAAGAAGTATTTCGCGCCAATCCAAGCCAGCCAGCACGATCAATGCATTGTATTGATCATTTTCCAGCTCATTTTTTACTATTCTTGTTAGTGCACCTTCGAACTTTTCCCTTATCTTATCCACGGAAAATAACATCTCTGCAACTGACTGCAAGCAAAAGTGATGTATCATAACCGTAGGCGAACACTTGACCTTATAGCAATTGTGCTCCATTACCTTCATCGACATATTTTCTATGACAGGGATTAGATGATGGAGTTCCAGTGTACCCTCTACAAAGTAGATCTTGAGATGATATTTTGAAGATTCTTCGTATAGCTTCACACTCAAAGGATTTTCAGTTGTGACTTTTAGGATCTTCCGTATATCCCTGTACCCAGATAACGCATCAAAAGATTCTTTATAACTTTCAGGAAATTTTCCTACATACTCCAAGTACCCATTTTTGTTATCCTTCGCTTTAGATTCCTTACAAATCACATCAGTAAGCTCTTCATCCCAATCTCTAGCCATCGAGATAAGTATTTTCTCAATCTCTTCATCAGAAGAGGAAGCTTCAAAGGAGTCCACTTTTAGTACTAATTGCAACCTCACTAATCCAGATTCACCGATAATTAGATATTCGTCTGAGACTGTTCCATTCAATATCTGTGCAATGAACTTCCTCATTTTATAGCGCAACTTCATGCTGAACTGTTCGTTAGGAACGAAAACAACGCAGTATATGAACATCCCTACTTTGTCCCTTCTGATGAATAACCTGAGGGTAGGCTTTATAGCCAGAGAAATCATTCCTGTGCAGGTTTCGTATAGTTCTTCGCTTGAAGTATGGAATAATTCCCCCCTTGGTAGTCCCTGGATTATAGCAAGCAAGGCCTTATGATTATGACCACCCTTAACGAAGCTTGCCATTTTTTCGACATTTTCTATTTTCTTCCTCAGGATAGGTATGAGACGCACATCCTGATAATATACCGTGGATGTAAAGAGTCCCAAGAATCTTTTCTCACCGATCACTTCTCCTTTGTCTGAGAGACACTTGATTCTTATACAATCAACGTTGACTCGTCTATGTACTCTGGATACGTATCCGGATCTACCCACGTATAACAGTGCCGTGTACTCCTTAAATTGATTGCTATTCCCAAGATTCCTTTCCAATCTGCATATACCAAGTAGAGAAGATGATTTTTTCTCGAGTTTTTCTTTATCTAAGGAGTATTCCTCATATCCAAGGAAAATGAAATTATGTTCATTCAACCATTCTAGGAAAGCTATTATTTCACTTGCTGATAAGCAGTTGTGATTCTTTTGCTCAAGCAGACAGGTTTGGTTGGATAGATCACAGGACTTTATTTTACTAATCTCTGATTCGAGTACAGTCACCATTTTCTTCCAATCGGAGACTACTGCAACAACGAGATTACTGACTTCCTCAAGCTTACTCCTAAGTATAGAGATTCTATTCTGATCTGTCTCGTCAATGAGGAAGTAGAGCAGGGATTCATTTTTACCTTCACCAGGATCTCTCCTGCTGTGTATCTTAATTAGGTTACCATTTTCATCCCTCTCAATCGGTAGGACGACATTCAATCTTTTATATATAGTGAAACCATTTGCCTTAATCTCCTCTGTGAAAGAATCAACTAAGAATGGCATATCTGGATTCAAAATTTGTACTACTACGTATTTCCCCTTTGACCCTTTATATTCCTTCTTTGAATTAAAGATTTTTATCTTCCTTCGACCCTCTATTCGGTTTTCAAGTAGTTCATAGACTTCCTTTGCAATCTTGAAGAAGTAATCCGGATCAGAATAGTCTTCCTCTCGAAGTGTTATATAAAACTGATTCACTAACGAGATAAAGCTTTCGGAAGGTACATCTCCAGACTTTGAGAGAACAGCAGCAATAAATTGTGAGTACTTCTTTCTATGCATTTACTTTCCCTGATAAGAGTGCAAAAACGGACTCGTAGATTGTATCACAACTTTTGTTGATTTTTAGTTTTGTATTTGTATCTTCGACGTATTTTTATAACTGGATTACAAAAAGATGCTGTAAAATCCACGACTCATCTGGACCAGATTAAATATCTCTGATTCTCTTTCAACTAGACTGAGAGATTACTGTAGTGAGTGAATTCGTATAACACGAGTCTATTTTTCTCATATGAATCCACTTATAATGCATTCCTGTGGAATGGGTGTTAATAATCCATAAGGAACATGAAGGATCTGAGCATACTTAAGAGTAAGAAGCTAGCAAGAATATCTCTCGCAGAAGCTGAAATAGAAGAATTTTCTCTTAAGATCAACTCTCTCTTTTCCTGGGAAAAGGGGATAACAAAGCTGGCGGCAGAAGAAATAAAAAGCCCCGACGCTGATATTCATAAGGAGAAGTTATTCACGTTTAGTTTCGAAGAAGAGTCTAAGTTTGATGAAATAACTTCGTACACCGACACTGAGCTCGGATACTTTATTGTACCGAAAGTGCTTGAATAGCTGCGTTATTTCAATGGTTGCGTGCGTCATTTCCGAGTATGAATCTAGCTCTCTTTGTTTATGGGGCTACTTCTGTACGTGTCTTAAGCTCTGATGACTACTCCTACGAAGGTATCCGCTGGTTGATATATGCAGAATCAACTTAGTGGAGTCAGTCTTCACCTGAATATAAACATAGTTTCCTTCATGTAGGGAATCGCTTCTACGTTCATGGAGAGCCCATCTATTTCTAATTTGATGACTTTTGGAGTGATTAAATCTTTAAGCTCGGATTTCTGCGCCATTAGCGCTTCCTCGACCCCCTTACACCTAAAAAAAGCCCTGGAGCAAGCAATTCTCTCGAGATTATGATTGAAAATTACAATTTTTTCCGATGTATTGCTAAGAAAAATCTCCATTCTTTGCTTGCATAGCCTTAATAGTTTACTGTTTTCTGCAAGGTTTGCATTATCTTGTCCGAACACTATGGTTATATTATCTCTGACCTTTGCCTCTACCAAAAGCGACTTCGCATCTGTATCAATACTGAAGGTGCAACTTTTGTTCGGTATACCAAAGGAATCCTTCCAGTACAAATATTCCTGATTATAAATCTTATTCTGACCATCGCTGCAGTAGAATAAAAAAGGCGACTGATCCAGTACTTCTTGGAAAAATCTTATCTTGGATCGAATCTTCTGATTCTCTTCTTTTAGAGCCAATATATCGCGCACGTTCTCAGAAAAATCAAAGAGAAGAATTGCACTCTGATTCGCATCTATCCTCCATAGATACACAATAAACTTAACTCCATTATCCTTCCCATGTAATAGGAACTTTCTATATTCGACCTTATCATCTAAGGCTTTCTGTACGTCTCTACCATCCACGAAGTTCTGTAGAAATCCAGCAAGCGAGTGATATTGACGACCCTGCAATTCAAGTTTAAAGACCTCTATATCAGAAGAAAAATCACGTATATAAAAACCGTCACGATGCTTAAGGATCCATTCAGGGAAAAGAATGCGACTCTCTTTATTTAGTTTGAGTCTCCTATTTTGAAGAACCAATAAAACAAGAAAAAATAAAAGGAAAAAGATTGCGAAATCAAACATCGTCTATTTGAGTTTTTAGTCTTAACAATATTCTTTCCCTGCCTATGAATGGTAGAATACCTCCTATTTCCGGACCGCTTTCTTTACCAGTTAAAGCAATCCTCAGATTAATATTGATCTCCTTTTTTGTATACTTGTGCCGTTCAAATAACAGAGCAAGCCATTGCTTATAGGTTTCTGGAGAAATTTCCCCTTCAGGCAATAGCATTATTGCATCTCGTATGATGTCAGTACTGTAAGGCTTCTTCTCGAAAATCAAGTTTGGGTCTGTACATATATTCCACCAAGTACTGACTTCACTCAAAAAAAAGAGATTCTTCTTTATTACCTCCCAGAACTCTCTTGTAATGGCCTTTTCCAGGCGCGATACAATACCTTCGTAAGCGATACTGTGTAGAAACTTTGCGTTTAGGTTATAAATTTCTTCCAACGAAACAATCACGGACGAGGAGGAGGAATAATGGTTAAGATTAAATTCCTTATATTCTTTGAAGTTTTTAAAATCAGCTGATGATCTACCGCCTAAATTGAGAAGATATGCGCAGATAACTTCTGGTTCTATATGGGCATTTCTTAGGCTTTCTATTTCATACCCACCAACCCTCTTTGAAATTTTCCCAGATTGCATTTTTAGAAGCGGCATATGAGCAAAATCGGGAATTCTATTACAGCCAAGTGCTTTGAGCATCTGGATTTGCACCGCAGTATTGGAGATGTGATCCTCTCCACGAATGATTGTATCAATACCATAGTCGATATCATCTATCACGGATGGGAACATATAGGTATAAATACCGTTTTCCCTTCGAATGATTGGATCACTCGTACTTCTCAAATCTATTGCGATCTTTCCGCGGAGTTTATCATCCCAGGATATAATGTCAGAGGAATCCAATTCGAAACGATAATAAGGAGATCTCTCAGAATTTTTGATTTCCTTTCTCCTTCTATATACGGGAGGTAGTCCGCGAGATAAAAGGGATCTACGTTCCATCTCCAGTTCTTCAGGAGTCTCATAGCAAGCGTATACCCTACCAGTTTGTATGAGTTGCTCCATAGCTTCGTCATACAGGCTAAAACGCTCGGACTGTCTAAAGCACAAATCTGATTCTATACCTAACCATTTCAGGTCGATGAAGATCTTCTCAATATACTCTTCTCTTACCCGTGTTTTATCGGTATCATCGATTCTCAATATAAATTTTCCCCCAGAAGACCGAGCGCAAAGAAACGAGATAATTGCTGTTCTCATATTTCCTAGATGCAGTAGACCTGTGGGACTAGGAGCGAAGCGTGTAATCATTGGTAGATATAACCAGAGATATGATTCTTAATATCGGGTATGCCAGCTTTGAAGCTATTATCAAAGCAGTGGAAGTAAATACGATTCTCACTGATAGACACTGTGACTGTACCTGGAGTCAAGGTGACAGAACACGCAAACAAGGTATTCGAGACATCATCTGCGAACAAATCAGAGAAAGAAACAAAAGTCTCATTATCGTTCAGTATGGGAAGCTTCCTCGAGTACACCAATCTCAGTAGCGAGGCGGAAGATAAAATGATCTGTAAGACGAGCCAGGATAAATACTTAAGAAAGTGCAGCGAAAAAATGGCTGAAAAATCAAAATGCGAAAAATAACGGAAGTAGATCGCATAGGATAAGACAGCAGAGCTCAGACCAAGACTTACGAAAAATATCGAATTCCGCCCAGATAAAAGAATCCAAAAAACAAATAGAAGTAATGTAGGTATGAGAAAGTGTCCCCTATGCATCATCGAAGACTCCATCCCAAGTTCCCTTTGTTGCAGCTCTAGAGTACTCGGTTGCCTTATTTTCAAAGAAGTTAGTATGTTCGACTGTATTTAGCATAGCTTCTAGCCAGAGTAGAGGATTCAATTTTTCCTTATAGATCTCTTCAAAGCCGAGCTGCTTCAGTCTCAGATTTGCTATATATCTGATGTACTCCTTCACTTCTGAAGCTTTCAATCCCTCTACATCACCCATCTCGAACGCGAGATCTATGAAAGCATCCTCATGCAAAACCATAGCGTCACATATTTCGTGAATTTCCTTTTCCAGGTCGGCTTTATTGATTCCGTTCTCGATGAGAAAAGTACGAAAAAGCTTGATAATTGAATTCGAATGAAGTGTTTCATCGCGGACAGAATAAGCAATAATCTGACCCATCCCCTTCATCTTATTGAAGCGCGGGAAATTCAAAAGAATCGCAAATGATGCAAATAACTGTAGACCTTCAGTGAAAGCGCCGTATACAGCTAGGGTCTTTGCTATCTCGATTGGGCTAGTCATTTTGAACGCTCTTAAATACTCGCATTTTTCTTTCATCTCCTGGTACTTGGTGAAAGCTAGATATTCTATATCCGGCATACCAACCGTGTCGAGCAAATGAGCATAGGCGGCGATGTGTATAGTCTCCATATTCGCAAAGGCCGTGAGCATCATGCACACCTCAGGAGGCTTAAAAATACCAGCATAGTGATTCATGTAGCAGTTATGCACCTCGACGTCAGCCTGAGTGAAGAATCGGAAAATCTGTGTCAGTAGATTTTTTTCAGCTTTGCTTATCTTGTTATGCCAGTCCTGAACATCATCTGCCATGGGGACCTCCTCCGGAAGCCAGTGGACCCTCTGTTGTATTTCCCAAGCCTCATAGGCCCAGTCGTACTGGAAGGGTTTATATGAAAGTCTCGGCTCCAGCAGGGACATAGAACACCTCGAATAAAGATAAAAGTAAGGCCCTAGTATTCTCGCAAATTATAGCGAAAATTCAAGAATGAAGTTTGTTCACAGGATTCCGTAGTCGTGCATGATGCCGTTTTGACTGGACAGCAAATGATACTATAAGCGAAAAATCAGATTGCTAGTTAAAAAACTTCCACCTGAGATGATTGATACGGACTTAAGTAGCGTTCATCTTGCCTTTCCAGGGATTTAGGCGTAATATTCCTGTCTGGGGCTTCTAAGAGGAATTTCATCATCAAAAGCCTTTCGTTTAGTTGATTAACCTGAATATACCGTTCTGATTTGGCTATGTCTTTCTCCAAAAGTGGGCTTAATAATCTCCAGATCGTGGAATCCATTAATTCCGTTGCAGAAAAGGAGGGATTGAATCCTGAAAATCTTTTTCAGGCTATTGGTGCTGAGCTCGCATATGAAATAGGAAAAAGACAATACGGTGATCCGAGGATTTCGGTCGAAATAGATAGGAAAAGTGGTGAAATCACGATCTCTAAGCGTCTGCTTGTTGTTGAAGACTCAGAAAAGGATAAAATGATGGCGCAGCTTCCCCAGGAAACACAAGGCGGTGTTGTAGAGGAAAAGGCATTACCAATAATCCATGAGACCCAAGAATATGACGATATAATTGCCTTGTCCACCGCAAAACTGAAGTACCCTGCTTCCGAGCCAAAACCTGGAGATGTAGTTGTTGAGCGTCTACCATCCTTTTCCTCGGGTTACCTGATCGCGAAGGTTATGAAACCCAAGATAGAACGTCTAATAAATTCCCTGGTTCGGGAGAAACAGTACAACTGTTATAAGGATCGTGTTGGTGAACTCATCGTCGGTGTCGTAAAGAAATCGATAGATTTTAAGGCTGGAAGCAGGAGTATGATAATCGATGTCGGAGGTGCTGAGGGTATACTTCCATTTTCCTCGCTAATAAAAGGCGAAAGTTTCAGGGCAGGCGATAGGGTCAGATGCGTAATACAGAAAGTCGAGTATTCACTCATAAGGCCACAAATTCTTCTCTCAAGATCCAGTGGTAACTTTGTTGCTGAACTGTTCGCTCAACAGGTCCCTGAGGTGTATGACCGCGTGGTCGAAGTAAAAAAAGTTGCCAGAGATCCTGGTTCCAGAGCTAAGGTTGCTGTCTTCTCTTCAGATAGAAATGTTGATCCAGTAGGCGCTTGCATAGGTATGGGAGGTAGCAGAATCAACGCAGTAGCCAATGAACTCAATGGAGAAAAAATAGATGTTGTTGAGTATTCAAGTGATACTACAGTCTTTTTGGTGAATGCACTCAAGCCAATCAAGCCTGTGAAGATAATGATTGACGAGGAAGCAAAAAGAATCGAATTGGTTGTCGGTGATGATAATCTAAGCATGGTGATAGGACGTAGCGGGCAGAATATCCATTTATTATCGTCTCTAGTCGGGTATAGAATTGAAGTGCTCAGTGATGCTGAAGTATCGAAGAAGAAAATGGAGGAATTCATTTCCGGTACTGAGCGTTTCGTCGAAGCGCTAAATGTTGAAGAGGTCATCGCGCAACTCTTGGTGACAGAGGGTTTCTCTACAGTAAAGGAAATCGCAGAATGTGAAGTCTCGAGATTAGCGTTCATCGAGGGATTCGATACAGACATCGCGGAAGAAATCAAGAATAGGGCCGTGGAATATGTGAATGATCAGCCAAAAAGGGTGAAAGCTTTGCTGGAAAAGTATGACGCGAATATGGACATGCTGTCTCTTTCGCATCTGGAACATGAAATGTTGGAAGTCTTGCTTTCCAGTAAGTTGACAAGTTTGGAAAAAGTTGCTGAGTTGTCTTGTGATGAGCTGAGAGAAATAATAGGAGAAAACCACTTTGATACTAACACAGTAGAACAACTGATTATCAAAGCAAGAGAGGCTCTAGGTTGGCTGTAAGAACGTATGGATAATAAGAAAAAGCTTAGTTTAAAGCTAAAAGACGGAAAGGAAGAATTATCAAAAAAGGCTTTAGATGAATTTATAAGCAGATCTTCCGGTAATATCGGTCACGTTAGCTCATTCAAAGGCAGCGATAAGAAGAATACAGATCGTTTGACAAAGCAAGAAGAGCGCAATAGATTGGATGCGCTGTATAACTATAAAAAGCTAAACGCAGTCGCAGCTTCTACACACACGAAGCAGCCTGAACCAAGTGACAAAGTACCGGAATCAGGAAAGGAGTCCGAAAGTCAGCATTCGCCGGATAAAAAAGAACTTTCTACTAGGACAACATCTACTTGGATCATAGATCCGGAGACGCCAAGATCTCGCCCTAGGTCTTCTTTTAATACTTCTTCATCGACTGAGCCTGTTACAGTATCAGCTGCTGAGCCTTCTGCGGAGACATCTGGGGACTCCGCAGACAGAAAAAGTGAGAAAAGTAAATACTCCGAAAAAAGCAATACTGATGTAAAGCGACCTCAACGGAACAAAAGAGATTCAGTGTCTGTTGATACTAAGTCAGCGCACTTGAGTTATGACGAGTACACTAAGGAAGATCCGTTGAAATCTTCCAATTTTAGAAAGAATTATAAGAAATCCTCTTCCAATAATCGAAAAAAAACAATTGTTAATCTTAAGAAGGGTCAACTTATCACTATAGAAAAACGTCTCATAACCCCTAGGGAGCTATCAATGTTGCTTTCCGAGCCTATGTCTAAGGTTATGACGTTACTCAAAAAGATGGGTGAGACTTTCGGAGAGGATGATTTCTTGAAGAAAGATATAGTGGAAATCCTAGCACTTGAACTTGGTCATGAAATAAAATATAAGCTCTCTGCTGCCGAGTTGCTCACTAAGGAAAGGGAAAATGTAGATAACAGTTCCATGAAAAATAGAGCTCCAGTGGTGACGGTCATGGGTCACATCGACCATGGAAAAACAACTCTCCTAGATACATTGAGGCATACCCATGTCACAGCCAGCGAGAGCGGTGGAATAACGCAACATATCGGTGCTTACCAAGTACAGACAAAAGATGGTAGGAGTATAACTTTCATAGACACACCCGGACACGCAGCGTTCACATCAATGAGGATGCGAGGCGCTGAGGTCACAGATATAGTCGTGCTGTTAGTAGCCGCCGATGATGGCGTCAATGAACAAACGATCGAAGCCATAAAACATGCAAAAGCCGCTAAAGTACCAATAATCGTTGCGATAAATAAGATCGATAAAGAGGGTGCCAATCCCTTGAAGGTTATGACTGATCTTCTTCAACACGGAGTAGTGGTCGAGGAAATGCAAGGTGACGTCATGAGTGTAAACATTTCTGCTAAAAATGGGACAAATATAGATAAATTAGAAGAATTGATATTACTTCAAGCAGACTTTCTTGAATTAAAGTACAATCCTTCGAAACAAGCAGAGGGCGTTGTGATTGAGTCTAAACTGGACAAAAGATGCGGGGCTTTTGCAACGATAATAGTGAAGGAAGGAGAACTAAAAACTGGAGAGCTAATAGTCGCTTCCGGATCCTATGGGAAGGTCAAAAGTATGACCGACTCGTCCAATAAAAAAGTCAAAAAAGCCCCAGCCGGAGTTCCTGTCGAGGTCCTCGGTTTAAATAAAGCACCAGAACCTGGAACGTACTTCTTCGTGGTAAAAAACGAGAAGGATGCTAAAGCAATGCTTGATAGTCAAGAAAGAGATAAAGTCGATAATACTAGATCACTTCGTGACTCATTCGAAAACGAGAAAAAGAAACTCAACTTCATCATTAAAGCTGACGTCAATGGATCGGTGGAAGCCATAACCGAGTCAATAAAGGGATTAAGCCACCCAGACATTGAAATAAGCATCATACATACAAGCGTCGGAGATATAAACGATTCCGATCTGCTCCTAGCAGAAGTATCCGATTCATATATAATTGGCTTCCGAGTAAAAGCTGAAAGAACGGTCAAGGAGCATAGTGCAATCCTTTTCCACTCAATAATATATGATGTGATAAAGCACGTCCAAGACCTGATGACTGAGCTTGTCTCACCAAAAACACGTGAGGTAGTTTTGGGTTCGGCGCTTGTTAAGGAGGTGTTTACCCTCTCAGATAAGTCTAGCGTCGCTGGATGCCAGGTTAAGTCTGGGGTGATCAAGAAATCCGCCAGAATAAGAATAGTAAGGGATGGTCAAATACTTAAGGACCTTTCAATCAAATCCCTAAAGCGTTTCAAAGATGAGGTCAAGGAAGTAAAACCCGGGTATGAGTGCGGTATACTACTGAATGGTTATAGCGACTTTAAGGTCGGCGATATATTGGAATCATTCGAGTCAGTGTCAAATGAAAAATAGGCAGTATCTTTATGAATCCTATAAGAAAATTGCGTATAGAGTCGGTCCTGTTGAAAAGTATAACGGAGATCATCAATAGAACTTTTGGTATGATCGCTACAGTGGCCAATGTCACCGTCGCTGATGATTCTAAGTCTGCCGTTGTTTCACTGTACCTTCTTGATGCCTCGCTCAATGCTCGTGATGTAGAGGCAGCAATCCGAGTGAGAATAGGCAAGTCTCTTACTCTCAGGAATACACCAAAGCTCAGCTTCGTTACTACGAGAAAGTCACTAGATGCTTTATAACATAGATATCAGGGATAATATTTACGATTCGATACTTTGTTATTTGTATAATCAGAACTCTTCAGATTCTCGTGATTATTCACATTGCCTTATCCTAACTCCCAATTACTCCTTCTCATACTCGCTAAAGAAGAAGTTCAGAGATGGAATGGTGTTACCCATGATCGCTGACTGTCAAAAAATAATTGAGAGATTTGCATTAGAGCAACAAAACTTCGAATATATTAATTTCAGAACTAAAGCAATAATAGCGATATATAAGTTCCTAAGAAACATAGGGCACCACTGTTCGATCAGTGAAGCAGCCTTACTTCTCACAAAACTAGAGGATGAAGAGAATTACACTGATATTCATCTTTTAGGGGTGGTCAGGGAGCAACTGAAATACTTAACAGAATATAAAGAATTCCAAAAATTGGCGCTATCAGATATTTTGAATAGGCATGAACAAGTAATCATAGCTGGAATCTACGTCACTGATGCAACATCTGAACACATATATAGAAAAAGCATCGAGCATAATTACCCAATATTCATCCAAGGCTTGGTAACGGATGAAAATTATCATCCAGATCCAAATCATTTTCTCTATAAAACTTGGAAATTCTATACAGAAGAACCCATCACGATAATAGATCAGAATAAGGATTTAGACGATAATTTCTTCCCACGAAACTCATCTAGCACTTCATTTGACACGCGGTATGAAATCAAAATCTACCAAACCGCAAATGACTATCATCAATTAAAAGAAGCAGAAAAACATTTGCTAAATTTGTTCCCAGATGTTGCGCTGGTCACAAAAAATCAGATGCTACTCAGGAAAATTCAATTAAACCTCAATCATAAGGGCATTTCGTTGTTTTTTAGAGAGAAGTACAAAGTGCATCCAGATGGAATTTTCTTACTGAAGCTTATAGATCTAGCCCTCTTAGGGAGCACAGACGAAAATATAATAGCGCTGCTAAAACATCGCTACATCTACAAATATAACTCCTCCATAGTAGATGAGATCGAGAAATCCCTACTGAGAACAATAAAGATCGATGCCAGAACATTAGAGAAACCTGCTTCTACCTATTTAGAGAGTATCAAAAAAGCTGCAGAACAACTCAGTGATGCAGAAAACTTAGCAAAGTATCATCTTGAGTGGGCAAATTCGCTGACTGACAACCTTGATCTAGATAGTAAAAAGATATTGAGGTTGATAGAAAATCACTTACCAGAGTTGCGAGATATAAACGATTATAAAGAGGTCCTTACATTTTTTCTGGAGAATCATTATTTTTATCCGTGCGAGAAAAATGAAAACTCCATCGAAGTCTTCTCACCAAGAGAGGCTTCGTTTTTGAATCATAAAAACGTGTTGTTGTTGGACTGCACAGAACAGGATTTTCCTGTATCTGACTCTCAGGTGATGCTGAACTTGTTCCAAATAATCAGCACAAAGAAAACCGTAGCTATCTCAAGTAAACAAAGAAATCTATCCAGGCTATTGCTGAAAATCCAGTATTCCAACCAGGCTGTAGGAGAATTATCTATTCCGCTCGAGAACACTGAATCCCTTCTGATAGAAAAAGTCGAAACTAGAAAAAATGAGCTCTACATACCAGCAGAAATGCTACCAAAAAAACTTAGTCCGACGATGATTGAGCTACTGATTAGTAGCCCATACAAATTCTATATGCGCTACATCTTGGGAATCAAAGAAGTAAATCCTATAGGAATAAAGCCTGGATACAAGGAATTGGGCTGTGTCTTGCATAATGTATTTCGAAGAGCAGCTAACGAAAAATTCTCCAAAGAGGAGTACAAACAAATATTACTGGACGAACTTCAAAAATACGCAACCCAATACCCATATGTGAAAAATTTATGGCTCCCACGAGGATTGAAAATACTGGAGCAGTTCAGCCTCTTTCATAATGATAGACTAAACAGAATATCAACTCTAGAAAATGAAAAAGAAGTGTCAATATCGTTTGAAGAGTTCAAAGGGGTAGAAATTCGTTGTAGATTCGATAGAATCGAGTTTCTCGACGATGGAACAGTAAGTATTGTGGAATTTAAAACCGGGATAGTGCCAACATTAAAACAAATAAAGGAATTCATAAAACCACAGCTTCTGATACAGGGATTGGTACTACAAAGAAGTCAGCATATGGAAATTAGCGAACTGCTATACTGCAAACCATCCGTTGATAAGATCGTGCTTAGACAAATTGCTGCTCCTATGCAGGAAATAGAATCCTGTCAGTATAAATTGAAGGAATTATTAAGGCACTATCTCTCAGGAAACTTTAACTTTTGTGAAGAGAATACGATATACTTCGCTGTGCACTAAATCATTTAAGAATGAGTGCTATTCTATGGAATGAAGCAGCTTTCTACTTTTATTTTCGCTGTAAAAATGATATAAGTTCGTAATGAAACAGGGATACACGTTCGACGATATATTACTTGTCCCGGGGTACTCAGAAGTATTACCGGCGGATGTTAACGTGGGGACTTACATCACCAGAGATATAAAATTGAATATCCCGCTGGTTTCATCCGCGATGGATATGGTGACTGGGTCTGCGCTCGCGATAGAATTAGCAAAACACGGCGGTATAGGAGTCATCCACCGAAATATGAGTCCGAAGAAGCAGGCTCTTGAGATTCGGAAGGTGAAAAAGTATGAAAGCTGGATAGTTTCTAATCCTATTACAATTTCACCCGATGATACCATACAGAGAATACTAGAGCTCAAAAAACTCCACGGATACTCAGGGTTACCAGTAGTGGACGAGGGTAATAGGCTCATAGGTATACTGACTAATAGAGATATAAGGTTCATTGAGGAGACTTCGATTAAGGTCTCTGATTTAATGACAACTAAAAATCTGATAACTGTCAGGGAAGGAGTCTCATACTCTGAAGCGCAGTTGTTGCTACATAAGAACAGGATCGAAAGATTAATTGTGGTAGATGATGAGTTCAAATGCGTTGGCTTGATAACTGTCAAGGACATCACTAATTTTGCCGCTCATCCTAACGCATCCAAAGATTCCAAAAGCAGACTGAGAGTAGGCGCAGCAATAGGAGCCACTCAGGACTTCCTGGAAAGGGCAGAGGTTTTAGTGAAGGAAGATGTCGATGTCCTTGTTATAGATACGGCACACGCCCACACTCGAATAGTAGGGGATGCAATTAGACAAATAAAAAATAATTTTATAGATATACCACTCATAGCTGGGAACATAGCAACTGCGGAGGCCGCAGAATATCTTATCAAGGCAGGAGTCGATGGAATTAAAGTCGGTATTGGACCCGGCTCAATATGTACAACACGTGTCGTCACTGGCGTTGGAGTCCCACAGTTTACTGCAATCCTCGATGTCGCAAATGCCTGTAAAAACACGGAAATAAAAGTTATTGCAGATGGTGGAATTCGTTATTCTGGTGATATAGCAAAAGCTATAGCAGCCGGTGCTGATTGCGTCATGATTGGCTCTCTCTTTGCAGGAACCGAGGAGTCACCTGGAGAAGTAGTCTTGTACCAGGGAAGATCTTATAAAAGTTACAGGGGTATGGGATCCGTTGGCGCTATGAGCATAGGTTCAGCTGATAGATATTTTCAAAATTCTTCAATGAAGCTTGTCCCAGAAGGTGTAGAAGGTCTAGTACCTTTCAAAGGTGCACTGGGTGATGTAGTGTATCAACTCATTGGAGGGGTGAAATCATCAATGGGATATACTGGTAACAAGAGCATCGAAGAAATGAAAAATAACTGTAATTTCATCAATATTACAGCCGCCTCGAACAATGAGGGTCATCCACATGATATCGTGATAACACACGAATCCCCAAATTATTCCAAGACCTGAAATATAACAGAATCTAGACTTACCTCTGAAGCCTCCCTATCTGCTGTGGAAATTTTATATCGCTACTTATGCTACTATAAATATTAGACAATATTAAACTACCCATATACTTGTAGTTGTAGTCTATACTAAATTATTCTATACTTATATTGATAATATATCAAATGATTTACCATGAATACTACAAATATGACTGAATCTGTACCAAATGGTATTGATCTCAGTGATTGGGATATAACTTCTATTGAGGAAGTGAATCCTATTGAGGAAGCGAATCCTATTGAGGGATTAGTGAATCACGTTCCAGATGAACAAGTTGTAGAATTGTTAGCCGATGCCATACAAACTGAGCACGTAGAAACTGGATTTACTTTACCAATGGAAAGTCATCCTTCGACACATAGTAGAGCATCCACATATTTAGCTTCGGCTATTAGCACAATAAGTAGTATTGGATCCGGTCTGGTAGATAGAGTAAGCGATGCTATGCCCGGAATACAGAAAGGCGCTAAATCTACTGTAGTCTGGACTGCTGACGCAGCAGGGCGTGTTGGAGCCGTTATGCTAGACAGAGTAGGAAAGGCTATGCCCGGAATACAGAAAGGCGCTAAATCTACTGTAGTTTGGGCTGCGGATACAGTAAGTAGCGTTGGATCCGCTCTAGTAGACAGCGCTGAAGAGATTATTCCAGGAACCAGATCTAATTTGGATTTAGCTATGGACACAGCAGGTCGTTTTGCATCCGCGACGCAAAGCAAAATGGTAGATGTTATGTCAGAAATTAAGTCTACTTTAAATAGAGTAAGTAATGCCGCATCTGCTTTGCTAGACAAAGCGGAAGATGTTGCGCCAAAAGTATCTAAGCCACAGCATGCTACTAAAGAATCTCAAACTCCTTCAGGTCTTATGTACAGCGCAGGTAATGTTGGTCGTAAAGCTAGGATTGTAAAGAGGCAGGGAAATTTGATTATGATGGAATTGATGGATACAGATTCTGTACCTTCTACGAACAGAGCAAATCACGTTGGGCACACTGTACCAAACATAGCAAAAAATTCTCCAACATATAGGGCGGTTCATAATGAAGTTCGTAGCCGATTGCAGCAAATCAATGGAGTGTCAGCTCTGGGGCAAAATATGGCGCTATCGAACTAGTAGAGAAGCGTTTCATTCTTGCAGAATTAGCGATTCTGCAAGAAGCTGGTAGTCCAGAAAGTGCCAGTTGTGTATTTACCCTAGAAGATCAATTTAGAAGACCAATTCTTTTGAAGCTTCTCGAAGAAAGTTCAAAGGTGCACTGGGTGATGTAGTGTATCAACTCATTGGAGGGGTGAAATCATCAATGGGATATACTGGTAACAAGAGCATCGAAGAAATGAAAAATAACTGTAATTTCATCAATATTACAGCCGCCTCGAACAATGAGGGTCATCCACATGATATCGTGATAACACACGAATCCCCAAATTATTCCAAGACCTGAAATATAACAGAATCTAGACTTACCTCTGAAGCCTCCCTATCTGCTGTGGAAATTTTATATCGCTACTTATGCTACTATAAATATTAGACAATATTAAAATATTTATATACTCATGATTGCGATTTATATTAAGCTATTCTATACTTATTATAATATTATGAATGATGACCTATTGTGGCTAATACAGAGAGACCTGTTCAATTAGATAATACAGATAGCTATGTGGGTGCTCATCGCATTCCAAATAATGTGCAGTATCCAGCTCCCTATGTATATCAAGAGCAACACCCTAGATCGTTTGTAGGAACTATAACAGGAGGTATTAAATCCGGTTCGGCTTGGATTGCAAACACCATATCTACTCTTCCAACTACTCTTCTGGGTGCAGCGCAAAATACTGGATCTGTTTTAATAAATGCAGTAGGCGCTCTTAAATCCGGCTTAACTTCGGTTGCAAGCGCAGTATCTACCATTCCAAGTACAGTACAAAATGCTGAATCTAACTTAGTAAATACAGTAGTGGGTATTGGACATACAGTGGAAAGTTCGGGTGTCAGGATCATTAGAGATGCACTCTCCACACAATTAAATGAGGCATCTACTCTCTTCAATACTGGGGAACGGGTACTCGAAAGTGTAGGAAAAGCTGCTGAAGGTGTAGAAAAAGCTGCTAACGATATCACCGAAGCAGCGGATTTAATGCAGGAATTAGTCACTGGGGTCAATCGATGGGTACGCGCAATAGCTGATACATTCGTTTCACTTCGGACAGCGCTCCGTCTTCATGAATCTGAAAAGATAGTAGCGGCGCTAGAGTTGATTGTGCAACACGCTACCAAATTGGAGCACTCTTGTCAGGTTTCTTGTTTGATTGAGTCTACTTACTCAGATACAGAAGCTACTACGAGGCTTGAGCTTATATGCGTGATGATTGCTCGTGCTAGTACGCGCCTAGATGAGGCTCGGTCTCCAGGAGTAGACTTCTCTAGTGATCGTTGGAAGCCCGATGTGCTACTCAAGGAGTTTCGCTTTCGCGACATAACCGAAAGTCTTCGTTGTTGCGGTAATGCAAAGAAGGTTATTCAGAGTATGAGCAGTCTTCTTCCTGAATTCAGAAAGGCATGTTCTAGTGCGGCTAGTTCGGCTAATAATATTTCAGGAATTTCGGACAACGTAAAGTTCTGGATATTGCTTGCCGCACTACATACTGCACCGATTGTAGTTTTTGTATCTCGCAGCGCAATTACCTCTCCTAGTTATTCGGCTTCAATGGCCTTTATCATTTTCCAAGCGATCGCGGCAACCACAATGCTCCTTGTTGCAGCCAAAAGCGCCTCTGAGGTGATCAAATATCGTAAAGAGAAAAATACTGGAAATGTTACAGCATCTTTAAATAAGACAAGCCTTGAACTTTTAGTTGCTGGCTCTCTTTCGCTGCCATTTACAATTGCGCTGTTGGGGTTTTATATAATCGGAATTAAGGTAGATGCTACATTGCAATCGTCACTCATGAAAGGGATATCCGTGTGTTTTGTGTGCTCTATTGTGACTGGAATTGCTTTGCCAATACTTTACAAATTATATGCTGATGGGTATTTCAGGGGATCATACGTACCTGAATCCAAAAACTCAGCGGCTGCAACAAAGCCTGAACAAGTGGAAGGGTGTTGGCACACCTCAATCAACGATAGCTCCTTTGTGCCAGGCTTAGTTGCCGGCGCAAGTATCTAGACAATCTAACTTATGCGTTTATCCTCGAAGAGATGAATTCTCTGACTAGCTTTTCCAGATCTAGGACAGAGCGGGTGGCACAAAAAGTGTCACCCGGAGACAATTTTTCATCTTCCCCGCCGACATCGATATCTATGAACCTCGCTCCAACAAGGAGGTTCTTTGTAGATATTGTAGCAACACTATCTACGGGCAACTGAACACTTTTATCTATACACATTTTTACAAGAACTCTTGAAGAATCATCCAAACCTATCTTAGTGACTGATCCGATTTTGACTCCGGACAACAAAATATCACTTCCCAGAGTAAGACCTGAGACGTCATTGAAGCTAGCAGATAGTTCATAGCAAGAGCTTCTCTTTAAAAAATCGAAACTACTACTCAAGAAGAGAAATATAAACACTGTCACTAAGAGCACAAGAGCTCCCAAAAAACTCCCAGAACCCGCAATCACAGATTTCATTCTGGCCTCCAAGGAATATAGGTGTCCATAGGTTTTTTCACCAAGACCTCCTCAATATCTTCAGACGAACCAATAGGTAAATCCTGACTCACTGTAGGGAGGAGATCCGATGCATTATGCAACCACAGATACCACTTTGTAGAAATCGTTGTTGGATCACAATCTTTCGAAGCATAAACCACGAACCTTTTAGTTCCCTTTTTGTAATAGCGGTTACCAGAAGCATCCTTACCAACGAAGGTATCACGATAAAACATTGAAAAATTTCTGTTATTGTATTTTATGACTGAAAATATCTTGTGCCTCCCATCCTAGGAGGTCCAGCTCCGCCCTGTAAGGTAAGAACTGAAAACATGCTTCTGCGAGTTTGAATCTATTTTCTCTTTTAAGCATTCCGTCTAACGCTTCCTTGATGGCGTGTAGATACAGTACATCCGAAGCGGCATAACTCATCTGCTCACGACTCAAAGAAGAAGCACCCCAATCGGAGCTCTGTTTTCCTTTATTAAGTTTCACACCCAGCAACTCAGAACAGAGCTCCTTTAAACTATGGTGATCCGTATAAGTGCGAGCCAACCTGGAAGCAATTTTCGTGCAGTAGCAATTTATTGTAAGCGCTCCGATATAGTGACGTAGGATGGCTATATCAAACCTACCAAAATGAAAAATTTTCGTTACACAGGAATCCAAAAGCAAATCTTTAAGACGCGGCGCCGAATAATCCTTTCCATTGAACTTCACTAGATGCGCTGCTCCATCACCAACTGAAAGCTGAACAAGACAAAGTCTATCACGCCTGTTTATGAGTCCCATAGACTCAGTATCAATCGCAACTGAGGCAGAGATTGGAAAATCTTCAGGTATATCATTTTCATAGATGTAATACTTGTTCACGGCTAATAATAAAAAAAAGAATAGATAATAATGTATCTCGGTTATCTCAGACAGGCACAACCAAAAGAGAGCCTCTTATTTTATCTTCAATCTCTTGGGATAGCACCGGGTTATCTCTCAGATATTGTTTGACATTTTCTTTCCCTTGTCCGAGCTTTATATCCCCGTAGGAATAGTACGAACCAGCCTTTTCTATGATTTTGTTTTTGGCGCCAAGTTCGACCATCTCACCAAGTTTTGAAATGCCCTCATTGTAGATGATATCGAAGTCAACCTGTTTAAAAGGAGGAGCAACCTTATTCTTAACAACCTTAACTCTTGTCTGACTACCAATGACATCCTCTTTTTCCTTAATCGAGCCTACCCTGCGTATATCAAGGCGGACAGAAGAATAGAATTTCAGCGCATTACCGCCAGTAGTTGTTTCTGGGCTACCAAACATGACTCCGATCTTCATGCGGATCTGGTTAATGAAGATCACAACACAATTACTTTTGGAAACAGAAGCTGTGATTTTCCTAAGAGCTTGACTCAATAGTCTTGCTTGTAGACCCACATGCAGATCTCCCATTTCTCCTTCCAACTCAGCTTTGGGAGTAAGAGCTGCTACAGAGTCAATGACTATCACATCTACAGCGCCTGACTTTATCAAACTATCGACTATCTCTAGAGCTTGCTCACCGGTATCAGGCTGTGAGATCAATAATTGATCAATCTCCACGCCCAATCTTCTCGCATAGATCGGATCTAGTGCATGCTCGGCATCAATGAACGCACAAGTACCGCCATTTTTCTGAGATTCTGCTATCACATGAAGTGTCAGAGTCGTCTTTCCAGAGCTTTCTGGACCAAAAATTTCTATTATTCGACCTTTTGGTATTCCACCACCCAGCGCGTGATCCAAACCTATGGAACCTGTAGAAATGCACTCTACCATAGCCGGCTCCTGATTAAAGGTCATGATAGATCCCTTTCCGAATGCCTTCTCAATCTGAGCTATGACGTTCCTGAGGGCACTTTCTCTTTCCATAGAATTCTTGTGTTCACCCATAATGCAGACATTGTATGACACAATTCAGGAGCGTACAATGGCCACCCATTTTCATCACTTTTTCAAAAGAAAATCCAGTATTTAAAAAATATTCCCTTGCATAATTTAGAAAACTCTCTATATTTCCTATTATATTTAGGTGTTGCTAGTGGAAAAAAACTATATAGTGTATACCGATGACCTTTAAGAAGCGTGATATGGATCTCAAAAGATGTATAAGGTACATCAAGTTTCTTCTTTTCTTTCTTGCTTTTGTCTCGATATTTTCATCCTTGGCATACAACAATGGCAACTTAAGAAATTATAATAAGATCAGGGAAATTGAATCCTCCAGTGCGTTTAAAGTCGCGCAGAACACAATAGAAAATTTCTATTCGGGTGTGCAAAACGAAATCTCACTTGTGAACTTCATAGCGGGACACGGAGCACCAACCGATACGAACATCCAATACTTGGATACCATTCTACAATACGGTGGCTTCATGTTTCTGAGTGATACCGGCAAAGTCACCGAATACGAAACAGGCCCGCAGCTGGTAGAAACAGTCAAAGACGACAAGCTTGGAGTAATAAAAAATGTCACTCTCAATAATGCGCTTGTGCATCACTGTGTCAGGCACCAGGACAACCACAATAATTACGATGTCGGACGTGGGCGTATACTTTATCATTTACCTCTTAGCTCCCTTTCACGCAAACTCGCGGATGCTTTATCAAAAATCGGTGAACAAGATAACTTCTCGATTGTAGACAAGAACTACAATGAGATATATCAGTCTAGCAAGGCAGCTGGGAAAGCAAATTTGAAGAAGTGTGGTAGCATCTACTCTTCCTTCGATAGTGGTTTTCACTTTTGCCAGGAGGATTTGAGCTCCATCCCATATAAGGAAAGCATTATTGGAGTCTTTAGTTTTTTATTGCCACTTTCCGTTGCCCTTGTGATACTCTCTTTTTTAAATAGGGTGGAGTTAGCGTTAATGAATAGCAAAGCTGTCGAAACATCGAATGGAAATATTAATCCTCTACTTGCTGATAGGACTCCGAGTAGCTGCAGTAACTTCATCTCCTGCATCACGCATGAGTTGCGCACGCCGCTCAATGTGATAATCGCATTTTCCGAGATGATCAAAGATGAATGCCTTGGAAGCATCAACAATAAACGATATGTATGCTACGGCAAGGAGATTTTTGATTTTGGAACAAACTTGCTGAAAACTGTCGATAATATAATCGATGTCACCAAATCGAACAGTATGCTTTTAACTCCAAATAGGGATTCCTCTAGCATTCAAAAGATCCTGGGTGAAGTTGTGAGAAGTTGCAGAAGTATCATTTTGGAAAAAGAGATAGAGCTATCCAAAGATATCGATCCACTACTCCCTGAAATCTTCATAGATCATAATCAAGTGAAAAAAGCGATCACAAATATCCTTAGTAACGCAGTTAAATTCAGTCCAAACGGAGCTACTGTATCAATAGAAGCGTCCCATGACCCGATCGATGATAGTATCCACATCGTGATAGAGGACTCTGGAATAGGAATGACTATAGTGGAAGGAATGCCAACTCCGGAAAAATCATTAACACAGAAAGCCGATGGCCTTGGCATTGGATTACTTCTGTCAAGAAACATAATACGACTAAATAATGGTAATCTAGAGATATATTCTCAGGTAGGAAAGGGAACTAGAAGTGTCATTACTTTTTATAGGCAGAAGAATGCGGGACTCGAAAACACTTCTCAGGAATCACAGAATGAAACTTCTCGCGTGAATTAGTGTCCTACAAATTCAAAAAAGAATGGTAAAATGCGATAATATGGTATACAATCCTTGTGGAAGAATGGCCGAGTGGTCGAAGGCGCACGCCTGGAAAGTGTGTTCAGATGTAGTACATCTGACAAGGGTTCGAATCCCTTTTCTTCCGTTACCTTTTCTTCCGTTATTATTCTTTCGTTATTGCAGTGCTGCGTTCACATGCAGCTTGGGCACCACGCCCATAGGATGTAGGCTCGCTTTTAGTACCCTGTGCGTTCATCATCTGTGCGCGACAGCTGCAGGTCTCTCGCGTGTGCTCTGTCGTGTGCGCGGTTTATCATCCGCAAGGGCGTACCAGAATAAGAAATAAACCTCTGGAAGGGGAAGAGGAAGAGTCCCAACTTGCTTCTCTTACGTACTCGCTCCAACGCTAATCCAGCTGACGGACAAGCATTTTTTTTATTTCAGCTATTGCCTTAGCAGGATTAAGCCCTTTCGGACAAGTCTGAGTGCAATTCATGATCGTGTGACAGCGATATAGCTTGAACGCATCAGCCAGGAACGCTAATCTTTCCTGCCTTTTCACATCTCTCGTATCAGAGAGCCAACGGTAAGCCTGTAAAAGCGCAGCTGGACCCAAATATTTAGTACCATTCCACCAGAAACTCGGACAACTCGTTGAGCAGCACGCACATAATATACAATCATGCAAGCCAGTCAACTGCTCCCTCTCATCAGGGGATTGAATATGCTCCTTACCATCCTCAATTTTATCCGACTGCAGCCACGGCTCTATAGAATGATAATGCTGATAAAAAACCGCAAGATCAGTCACTAAATCCTTGATCACCGGCATATGTGGCAAAGGATAGATCTTTACTGGACCCTTAATATCAGCCATCGACTTGGTACAAGCGAGAGTGTTTCTACCATCAATATTCATTGCGCAGGAACCGCAGATACCCTCCCTACAAGAGCGCCTGAATGTAAGAGTAGGATCCACCTCATTCTTGATTTTTAACAAGGCATCCAGAACCATCGGAGCACAATTTTTGCTATCTACATAATATGTATCCCGTCTTGGATTTTCATCACCAGGAGAAAACCTGTATATGACCAACTCTTTTGCTCCCGCGAAGGAAACATTATGGACTTTCCCATCAACCACGCGGGAATTTTTTGGTAACCTGAACTGAGCCATATCTCGAATAGGAACGAACCTGAGCATATCCTATCACTTTATCCAATGCACGTAAACAAAACTCTGAAGCCATTTTGGAAGAAAAAGATACCTAGAAAATACTATCAAAGTGGATCCTTTTATACCCAGAAAATCTGCATCTATGCATATTATCTTTATCTTGCATTCCAGGTGATAATGAGAATAATACCTTTTGAAACTTCCCGCGTACGTTGGATTTAAAAAAACAGCTCTTAGATTAGAGTCGCAAGGAAATTCTGGTTTATGTATTAAGCTCAAACTCGAGGTGTCTCAAAATTCCAGATCCAATTCAGGTATGTAGAGCCAAATTTTAAAATTACAGAGAGATTTTTATGCTTTCACCTTGTTTTTTTGGATTTTGATAACTACCTATGTGTAGGATTGCTATTTCGTTCTCATAAGTTCTCCACTAATTGAAAATGTCAGAAAAGAAAAAAGATTATTACGATCTATTAGAGGTTAGTAAAAGCGCTTCGCAAGAGGAGATACGCAAGGCATATAAAAAGCTAGCACTGAAGTATCATCCAGATCGTAACAAGGATGATAAAAATGCAGCAGAGAAATTCAAAGAAATTAATGAAGCCTATAGTGTTCTAAGCGATCCTGAAAAGAAGGTATCATATGATCGATATGGACATTCTGCATTCAATGGTAGCAGCGCTGGTTTTGGTAGTACAGGTGGTTTCTCTGGAGATTTTTCGAGTATGGATTTCTCTGATATCTTCAATGATCTTTTCGGAGGGACAAGAAACAGGAGAAAGGCAGACTTCAGCGAAGCAATGAAGGAAAATGGTTCAGACCTCAGATATGATGTCTCTATCAATCTACAGGATGCTTTTAGAGGCAAGGAAGTAAAAATCTCTTATGCGAAACTCGCTGAGTGCATACACTGTAGCGGCACCGGATGCGAAGGAAAAGCCAAACCTGTACAATGTAACACATGCAACGGGGTAGGAGCCGTAAGATCGCAACAGGGATTCTTCACTGTTGAAAGGACATGCGGCACTTGTGGCGGAAGCGGCATGATTGTTGAAAACCCTTGTAAAAAATGCGGTGGAGAAGGTCGCAGTAGGAAAGAAGTTACCACTTCAGTGAAGATACCACGTGGCATCAGTGACGGCGCAAAAGTAGTTCTTAGAAGTCAAGGAGAGGCAGGCTTAAGAGGTGGAAAAGCGGGAGATCTGTATGTAGTTGTACATGTGAAAGAGGATTCCTTTTTCCAGAGAAAAAATAACGATCTCTACTGCGATGCTCCAATAAGAATGTCCTTAGCTGCTTTGGGAGGTGAAATAGAAGTACCAGCCCCGGAAGGAGCAAAACTGAAAATCAAAGTACCTGAGGGAACTCAAACAGGGGATAAACTAAAATTAAGAGGGAAGGGTATGTATCTACTAAATTCTGAGCATAGAGGTGATATGTATGTCCGCATCACTGTAGAAACACCAGTGAAACTCAGTAAAAAACAAAGAGAAATTCTTGAAGAATTTGAAAAGGAATCCCAAGGTTGTAGCCCAAAGTCTGAGAAGTTTTTTAGCAAAATCCGCTCTATGTTCGGACTCTGATTCATGGATATCCCTCTCGATTTATAGGAAAAAGCTGCAGTCAGCTACTGTGAGAATCGATTCAGGCCTTCGTAGTATAATTCGAGGAACCACGATATACTTAACGGTGCTAGTAATCGTAGTGGTATCCTTTTATCACCTTAAAGATGCATTCTGTTTTTAGAGTCTCCATAGTTGGAAAGGCTAATGTTGGTAAGTCTACCTTATTCAATAAACTCACAAAGCAAAGGTTATCTATCACAATGGATAGAAAGGGTGTAACTCGTGATGTGTTAGAAAAAAAAGTCTCCCTGCAAAATGGCGAATCATTTTTGTTGCTAGATACCGCAGGTTTCAATCCTAAGCGCTCCGACACCATTGATAGGACTCAATATGCCATAAAAAAGAGCGAGATCATTCTGTTCGTGATCGATGATAAAATCGATGCAGAAGATCTGTTTTTTGTGAGCTGGCTCAGGAAAAATGCTGGAAATTCAAGGATAATCCTAGTAAGAAATAAAATCGACTGTAAAAACAAGGATGACTGTTCAGTTTTCGGATTCAAAGAAGTCTTTCAGATCTCGGCTGAGCACTCTACTGGAATTCAAGAGCTCCTCGCGTATATTGAATCCTCATTACCACAGCGTAGTAGTAGCGAAGATTTCACAGAGAAAATAGAGGAAAAATTCAGAAAAATCAGAATTACCATCTTGGGACAGCCTAATGTAGGTAAATCGACGCTAATGAATAAATTCATGGGTACGGACAGGGTATTAGTCTCGCCTGAGGCTGGTACTACAAGAGATCCAGTAAATGATGAATTTTTATGGAATGGTCATACTATATTCGAATTCATTGATACGGCTGGACTACGTAAAAAACGAAAAGTTTCAGATAAATTAGAATCAGTTTCTAACTCAAGAGCGCTCCAGGCTTCAGCTGAAAGCGATGTAATACTTTTCATGTACGATGTCTCTAATTTCACACTCGAAAAACAGGACTTCATACTGATAAATAGAGTCCTGGAAAATGGTAAACCAGTGATCCTCATAGGGAATAAAAAAGATGCAGTCAAAAATGCAGACCTGAAAAATATACAAGACTTCATCAAATTACAGGGTAATAAATTACTTTTAGAAAGGATGCCAACTTTCTTCATTTCTTCATTACGCGAGAATGACTTTTCAGTGCTTTTAGAGGAATGCAGCAAATTATACGACAGCGCAAAGAAACATATCCCCAAACACAAGCTGAATAGATGGCTCCAAGAGGTGATAAATAAACATCCACACCCAATTGTGAACTCCAAATCAGTGAAACTGAAATATATCACCAAAGTAAAAGATAAATTTTCTTTTCTAATCAGAGCAAACCATCCTGACCTGGTTGCCGATTCGTATTTGAACTATATCAAAAATTCCCTAGCGAAAGATTTTCAAATCTACGGGATCCCAATCAAGTTTGTGCTGGAGAAAAATAAGAATCCGTACGCAACAGAGCGGTCGGTTCCACGAGAAAGTCAGCAGTTTGGTACAGCTCCGAAAAGTATCAGAAAGGAGAAAATAGTAGATAGGAAAGTATCTCAATCAAAAAATGCTGTAAGGAATCGTGTAACAGATAAGAACAGGAAAACACTGAAAGCTGTACCAAAGCAGAAATCTCCTCTAAGTAAAGCATCCAGATAACCTGGGCATAATAGCCACTAAATGTTTCCAGAGAGAATGCCAGTCACAGTTAGTTAGAATCTGGAGAGCTATACCGTATTCTAGATAGATTAGGCACAATAAATGTTTACAAAAAAAATACTATTACCAATAGGAAGGAGTAATTGTGGTGTAAGTCACAATTAGTTAGAATCTGGAGAACTGTACCGTATTCTTGGTAGGCCCATAGAATGAAAACTCCGTTTTTTTATCCTGATATACATGATTCAAGCTTTCCGGATATAGAAAGAAAAATTCTGCAGTTTTGGAAAGAAAATGATACCTTTAGCAAATCAATTTCCACGCGGGATGGTCGAAATGAATTCGTATTCTATGATGGACCGCCTTTCGCTAACGGTCTACCACATTACGGCCATCTACTGACGGGTTTTGCTAAAGATACCATAGCCAGATATCACACCATGCTGGGCAAAAAAGTGGAAAGGAGATTCGGTTGGGATTGTCACGGACTACCAGCTGAAATGTACACAGAAAAACAATTAAGAATCTCTGGAAAAGATGAAATACGGAAATTTGGAATAGAGGATTTCAACGCTGAGTGCAGGAAGTCGGTCATGCTTTTCTCCTCAGAATGGGAGGAGTATGTTTCCAGACAAGCAAGATGGGTTGACTTCCATAATGACTACAAGACCATGGACACATCCTTTATGGAATCAGTAATATGGGCGTTCAAGGAAATGTATAGGAAAGGCCTAATCTATGAATCCGTGAAAGTAGTTCCATACAGTTGGGCGTGTCAGACACCTCTGTCGAATTTTGAGACCCGTATAGACAACTCTTATAGGGAAAAGAAAAGTAAAGCAGTAACAGTAGCCTTCAAGCTGGAAGAAGATCTCTTTGAAGATGGAAAAAAATCATATCTTCTGGCGTGGACCACCACACCATGGACTCTACCTTCTAATATGATGCTCGGAGTTTCAAGAAATACAAAATATAAACGATTCGAAAAAGATGGAAGGTATTATATAGCTTCTGCATCTTTCTATAAAGAGGACCCGGAAGGGGTAGAAATCAGTACTGACTTGCTAATTGGGAGAAAATATAAACCGCTATTTGACTTCTTTTCAGATGAGAAAAATGCATTCTTTGTGCAACATGCTGACTTCGTTACGGATGAGGACGGAACTGGAATAGTCCATATAGCACCAGGCTTTGGAGAAGAAGACTTCGAGCTCGCACGTGAATACAATGTTAAACCGATCTGCCCAGTGGACGATTCCGGGAAATTTACTGATGAAGTTCCTCTGTTCAGCGGTAAACACGTCTTTGAAACAAATAATGAAATCATCTCTATACTAAAAGAAAAAAGACAACTAATAAAAGTAGAGGAATATCTTCACAGCTATCCGCACTGCTGGCGAACAGATACACCACTCATATATAAAGTTGTCCCATCCTGGTATGTGAACGTCACAAAAATAAAAACCAGGATGCTTGAATTAAATAAAACAATCAATTGGATACCATCACATCTAAAGGATGGTCTGATGGGTAAGTGGTTGGAAAATGCAAAAGATTGGGCAATCTCAAGAAACAGATTCTGGGGTGCACCTGTACCAGTCTGGAAATCAACAGATCCAAAATATCCTCGAGTCGACGTGTATGGAAGTATCGCCGAAATCGAAAAAGACTTTGGAACAAAAATATCAGATCTACATAGACCTTTCATAGATCAACTTACTAGACAAAACCCTGATGATCCTAGTGGAAAATCCATGATGGTAAGAGTGGAAGCCGTTCTAGATTGTTGGTTTGAATCGGGCTCTATGCCATTTGCGCAAATTCACTATCCCTTTGAGAATAAAAAATGGTTTGAAAAACACTCTTCCTCTGATTTTGTCACGGAGTACGTAGCACAGACTCGTGGATGGTTCTATACCTTGATTGTGCTCTCCACCGCATTGTTCGATAAAGTACCGTTTAAGAACTGTCTAGCACATGGAGTTATATTAGATAAGGATGGAAAAAAACTCTCTAAGAGACTCAATAACTATAAGGATCCAAGGGAAATATTCGATGAGTATGGCGCAGATGCTCTAAGGTTTCTTATGCTATCGTCATCGGTAATGAGCGGAGGCACTCTACTAATAGATAAAGACGGCGTAATGATCAAGGATGTCCTCCGATTAGTTATAAAGCCAATATTCAGTACTTATAACTTCTTCATGACTTATGCTAACTTTCATGCTCTCCAGATCACCGAAGGTGCCTGCAAATCCGATAAAATACTGGATAAATATATCATCTCCAAGTATGCACAGTCAGTCCAAGAGATAAAAATAGCCATGGATGCTTATAATCTACATTCAGCATGCAAGGGCATCCTGGATTTCTTTGATACCCTCAATAACTGGTATATCAGACGCTCTAGAGATCGTTTTATCAATGGTGAGAAAATCGCATTCAGAGTGCTTTATTTCGTATTTTCAGGAGTACTAAAAGTACTCGCTCCACTCCTTCCAATGATGTCAGAGAGAATCTGGCTGGCTCTGAGCAAAAATGGAACCTCTATACATCTGGAGGAGTATCCTCAGGTGGATTCGATAACGGTAGATGAGCAGATCATCGCTAGCATGGACATCTTGAGAGAAATATGTAACTCTGCCCTTTCAATAAGGAATAAGAACAATATCAGGATAAGACAACCACTGAGGCAATTGGAAGTCATAGGAAAAGTCTCGGATTACGCCTCCCTATTAGAAGATACAGAATTGCAAACTATACTCAAAGACGAAGCAAACGTGAAAGAAGTTCTATTCAAAGAACACGACCCCGAAATAAAACAGTCACTCAAGCTGAACTTTCCAGTACTGGGTAAAAGATATCCAGAAGATGTAAAGAAAATGCTTAAGGAACTCAAAGAGTGTAATTGGCACAATGAATCAGGTAGAGTATCCATAGGAGGTAAGCTTCTAGAGAAAGATGAGTACAGTATCATCTTTCATTCCGAAAGTAATGATGTTCATCAGGTTGGCGATCTGGACTTAGTAGTAAGAATAGATCTCTCCATAGATGATACTTTGATCATAGAAGGAAACTCCAGGGATCTGATAAGAATGATACAACAAGTCAGAAAATCAGCTGGTCTTACTATTCATAAAAAGGTCAGGGTAAAATTGTATGCTCCAGAAGATTATTTAAAAGCACTCCGTCATTGGAAAACCTCAATCATTGGAGCCACTTATACAAATGAGATCATCACAACCTCGGAATGTGATTTTTCTGATTGTTCCTTTGTGGGGGAGATTTCTCCATTGATAAAAATAGGTATAATTAGGGGTGATTCTTGATGCTGCTTCAGAGGTGCGACGTCGTGTAGTCGGACTTTGTAGAAGGAAGGGCACTGTGGCTTTATGAAAGAAAAAATAGAAGAGACGGAATTACTGGAAGACCTATATAACTGCAAGGCAATACTCAAAGGACACTTCTTGCTTTCATCTGGATTGCATAGTGATATGTATATTCAGTGCGCACTGCTTATGAAGAATCCTAAACTCGCAACAAAGTTCGCGTCTGCTCTAATCGAAAAGATCCCTGAAAAGGTGAAAAATAAGCTGGATCTTATTGTATCACCAGCGCTTGGAGGCCTAATTATAGGTTACGAAGTAGCACGGTTATTGAACAAAGAGTTCATGTTCTTTGAGAGAGTTGCTGGTGAATTTCAGTTGAGACGGGGTTTTGTCATAGAGAAAAATCAGAGGGTCTTGTTGGTCGAAGATGTAGTTACAACAGCTGGATCATCTGTGGATGTGTTAAGAAAGATTCTAGAACTCGGCGGATTAGTCATTTCAGCAGCATCGATCATCGACAGATCCAGTGGCTGCGCTAAGAAAAAATTCGAAGAATTTGGATGTCATTTTGTAAGTACCATTGAGCTTGAGTGCAACATTTTTAATGCCAGTAGCGTTCCACAAGAACTAAAAGATATTCCGTGTGTGAAGCCAGGCTCAAATACTTTACACATAGAGGAATAGTCGTTTCTTCTCTTTTTTTGTTTACATTGATTTTCCATAATCCAAATTATGTGTTTGTTATTAATGCCACCACTAATGCTACTAATGCTATTGCTATTCATGCTACATTTGATAAGTAGTATAATTATGAGATATCCATACTATTATGTATTATGAGATATCTGCAGTAATCAAATCAAAGGAGGCTAAAATGCAGATGCGAAAAGTTTATAAAATAGAAAAATGCATCAATGGAGTAGTGCGGCAGAAAAATGCAAAAAACTGGGAGTTTGCTGTGGGCGTGCCGTATTCAACCGATGAGCATCTACTGATTGTGGCAAACAATACCACTCCAGAAGCTCTAAATTATGCTGGCCTGCCTGTGAGAGCGATTTTACAGAAAGCTTATGACATTTTTGGCGGACCCGTATCTATGTTGATGTATGACGGAGAGAATGTCGCGCTATTCACAAATAGCCAGAGTAGTTTTTCACTTCTAAGTAAGACCTGCCACTATACTAATTATCGTGTGCTTCGAGGGGTATTAAATACTACACTCTCTGGAACTTTATATATACCTCTGTGGGAAGACGGCAGGTATAGGGTAGAACAGTTCGATAAAGCTGACTTAAAAGTAAGTAAGTTAGCAAATGGCTTTAGGATGGATGTACTGAACATCAAGGATCTTAAGGATAGGGATATCACGCGAAAGTATTCGTTGCCCGGTATCAAAATGGCTTTCGATTCTGGAGAAGAGTACCGCTTCTTTATTGGGGAGTACGGACTTTTTGAACACAGCGGTACTTACTACAACTTTAGTGATACTAGAAACAAATTCAGAAAGCCATCAAACTTCGATGATTTAGTGGCTATGCTAGAGGCGTCTTCTTTACACGCTTTCCGAGACGAGTGTTTCGCTTCCAAGCGCAACGAGATATTATCTAGCAGTAGTAAATGCCCTGGATCACAAGACAGCAGTTTCAATATCACTCCGGAAACATTACCAAATACCACTCTAGATACATCAAGCGCGCCAGACGCTCCTGCGAAAGCAGGCTGTTGCATCATGTGATAAGGGTCTGTTGCAAGGAGATAGAGAGGCGCATGAGTTTTTAGGGTACGCTATGAAAGATGGGAAATCCTATTTTTTAAAAAGCGTCCCTAAATCCTCTGTTTCCAATATCTTCTTTTTCGTGCTAGATTTTCCAAATTTCACAGCGAGCGCTCTTGCCTGCTCGAAGTTTCTCATCAGTTTATTCACATCGACCGTCTTTACTCCAGCGCCGGCGGCTATGCGCAACTTTCTCGACTGATTAATTACATCTACGCATTTTCTCTCCCGCTTTGTCATGCTTTTGATTATAGCTAGGTTCCTTTTGAGCACGGTATCGTTTGTGAGTTGTTCCATTGGAATCTTATTGATGCCCGGAATGAACTTTAATAATTTGGCTATCCCACCGAGCTTATCAATAGTCTTGAATTGCATCACTAGATCATCGTAATCAAACTTGCCAGATTCAATTTTCTTCTTCAGAGAGTCCACCTTTTCCTCTCCCATCTCGGATGATGCGTACTCCATTAAGGATTCAACATCGCCCATTCCGAGTATTCTTCCCGCAATTCGATCTGGATGAAATTCTTCAAGATCATTTACTTTTTCTCCAGCACCACAGAATTTGATCGGAAGTCCTGTACAATGTTTAATTGAAAGCATAGCCCCACCACGAGTATCGCTATCCACCCTACTCACTATTACACCGGTGGTCCCGATTTCATCTTTGAACGTCTTTGCAACGTTCAGGGAATCCTGACCCATCATAGAATCGACCACCTGCAGGATCTCGCATGGTTGTAGGTCCTGCTTCACAAGCTTGAGCTCATTCATGAGCTCAAGATCAATCTGTGAACGCCCAGCTGTGTCCAAGATAAGAACGTCATAACTATCATCGAACATATTCATGGTGCGATCCAAGATCATTCTCACGTCGTCATCTTCGACAATCGGGACACTCGCAACATCTATCTGTCTCGCCAGGATCTCGAGCTGTTTACGCGCTGCTGGTCTATAGACATCTATAGAAGATAAAAGAATATTTTTTTTCTTGAACTTCTTTCTCATGAAGAGAGCAAGCTTTGCTGCAGTCGTTGTTTTTCCGACCCCCTGCAGACCGACAAGCATCAGGATACTTTTCCCGTCTTTTGGGAGTTCAAACTTGGAAACTGTACCACCCAAGATCTTTATCAACTCATCCTTAATGACATTACTTATAGTCACTGACTGCGAGACACCTCTCCTCAAAGATTTACCCACAACTTCCTCTTTGACATTAGAGATAAACTCCTTTGTCACCGAAACCGGAACATCAGCTTCTAAGAGGCTTAAACGCAGTTTCCTGACAAAATTATCAAAATCTTTTTCAGTAACGATCCCTTTACTCTTGATTCCATCAAGAGCGCCACTGATTTTTCTGGAAAGCGAACCAAACATATAATCAAATAAAGTCAAATACCTATGACTAGGAGTAACGCAACAAAGCCGGCAAATAGGAAAGTAATAAAACTCAACGAGACACTAAACAAATTCCGATAATAAGGTAAAGCACCAGTGCAGAACAACAAAACACGCCGCCTCACAGAATGAAAAGCGGCTACTGGATAACTTCCAAAATGTTTTGAAAGCTCCGATAGACTGCGCACGTACGCTTTAAAGTAAGAAGCAACACAACAAAAGAAACACTTTAGCTTTGAAAAGGCAAAACTGTATACAACCCATACTAACATAAATAGAGCAGCTTGAGTGAGTATTTTACGGAAACTATAAATTTCCAATGAGAATGGAAAAAGTAAATACAGGGAAAGACAGATAATAGAAAGCTTCTCCAGATGAGTAGTATGGATTCCTATGCTAGGAGCACGTTTGTTGCAATATGCGAGCCGGATAAATTTCAGAGGTACTAGAAAGACAAAGATATAAGAGAGGAAAGATATAAAAACCGAAAATATGAATCCCATATTATGTAGAGCTATGGCTTTAGTTGCAAACCCGATAGTCGGCGGGATACTGAAATTACTTACAAGACTAATGAAAAGCAAAATAAACGAGGCGTTAGAGGATATTCGAAGTCTTTTGAGTTGAGAGAATTTACTAATTCCAATGGCACTAAGTTTCGCGGAAAAAATATAAAACCCCATCTGATGTACAATTGAAGAAGCAAGATAATAATGTAGTACCTCGCCACCTGAGTGAATCATGAAACCTACTAACCCAACATGACCGATTCCATTTGCCAGCAATGCGTTCGGTATGCTATCTTCAACTGACATCCTGTAGAATGCATAGACTAACGTAAGTATACTCAAAGCAAGCAAT
The DNA here is from genome assembly GCF_000632985.1 of Neorickettsia helminthoeca str. Oregon. Lineage (NCBI taxonomy): Bacteria > Pseudomonadati > Pseudomonadota > Alphaproteobacteria > Rickettsiales > Anaplasmataceae > Neorickettsia > Neorickettsia helminthoeca. The sequence goes on from NZ_CP007481.1 coordinate 477,824, forward strand.
AACTCACTGGGTCCAAAGGTGAGCTTACTAATCACAGCTAATGAAGTCTTACTAGCAAAAATCACAATGAATGGGAGCACTGTCGCACTGACGGATGAATATGCAGTAATCACTATCGGGGCCATGAAAAATGCTCCGGCATGAAGGAAAATCAAACTATTGAACAACTGTCCCATCAAAGGATGGTAGTGGAAAAAGTTGATATTAGTACTTAAAGTTGATAAATCATGTGGGATCAATGCGAGCATCCCAGCTCCGGCGGTAAAGTTGAGTACGGAATATAACACAGCGATCCGAATACCACCATTTGCAGCGATTATAAGCGAGTAGAAAATTGTAAGGAGTTCAAATCCCAGAAAAATATAGAAAAGATTCTGTGCAGACAGGATGATCAATGAAATAATCAGAACAAGACTCACACAAATCAGATTGAACGAGTCCATTTCCCTGTAGAAGAATGCGTGCAGACATATAAAAGCGAAAATAAAGCTTATACTAAGGAAAAATATTCCACTAAACAACATTCTGAATGCACTAACCTAAAGAATAGACGCGAACAAATAGTATCAACAAAAAACAATTTACCAAATATCGTCTCACCTAATTCTTTTTGAAGATAGGACTGGTGTTCAAAACGACTACTGTACCAGCTACAACATCATGCCAGGCCCTACCCTTCTTATCGAAAATGATCCAGAATATACCAAGGAACAAACAGCCAACCGATATAGGAAACATAACTGCCCTCTTTACACAAGCACTTAGCGAAGGCCTACCTAATGTTACATCGTCTAGTACCCTCAGTCTTAATATCCATTTGCCGGGGGTACATCCGAACCTGTGCCAACTTGTTATCACCAACGAGACAAGTAGGAGTAACTGAATAACCTGTATGAAAAGCATCTTCTTATAGAAATTCGCCATTAACTCATTATCCAGTGGACTCACGGGAAGCGCAAACCTATAACGTTCAATCACCTCCATCGGGAAACTTATATCAACAAAACTAGATAGTACATATCCACTACACTTTAGAAAAAGGATACAAAAAAGCAGATCCGTAAGAATGCTAATGGAACGCTTAAACTGACTCGCATATAACACACCTCTATCATCACTCTTATACTTATGTGGGAAAGAAAATACTTTATGAGGAAAATCAAATATCTTCTTTATAAAACCACAGAGATAGGTAAATATATTATCCATATAAAGCAAGCGTCTAATACTAAGACTCCACAGAGCTATTTTTGATATAAAAGGCGATTATCCCCTCACATGCGCTCTTGAACGTACACTTTCTGACTACATGACTTTTGATATCAAGTCCCTTAGCTAAGTTGTTCATGTATTCAAATGAGTAGGAAAAAGCAGTCTTATGGAGATCGAATATATAATCAATCCCCTCCTGCTTGTGTGAACGCACTAGGACTACCAATACACCATCATCGTTTAACGCATCAACACACTGTGGAATGACATCCTGTAGATCTCCAAGATAAGTAAACGAATCTGCAGCAATGATTAGATCATATTTATCCTTGTTCGAAGAAAGAAAAGATCCTATATTCTCCTGTGAGATAGAATCAAATACCGCCTTTCCATCTGCTAGGCAGCGTTTAGCGATCTCAAGCATATTTTCGGAGATATCGACACCACACGTATTACCTACTACCCCACTCAACTTGAGGAAATGTGCGCACACACCTGTTCCGCAACCGAGATCCAAAATCGATGAACTCATGAGGGCTTCACCTAGAATTGCTCTAAGACCTTCGAATATCAACTTATGACCAACATACTGCTTACCTATGAGGAATTTCTCCACATAGTCCTGAGCTAAGTACTCAAACTTTTCCTTTACAATGAAAATGGGTATTCTGGAGATTGGTTGCCCGGAAATAAAATTCAGAAAAAATTTCACCTCCTCGTAGTCTTTGGAGTTCTTAGATAAAATATCCTCGAAGGTCACTTTAGCCTTATCCTTATCACCGGATAGCAAAAGACATCGAGCTAAATTATATGCAGGCAGTGGTTTGTCCTTGTAGATGGCATTAAGAATCCTAAAACGAAACTTAGCATCAGTTATGTTTCCCTTATGAAAATGATACAACCCCAAAGACAAGTTATTTTTATAGAATTCCCTGAAATTAGAAGAGGTTTTGAGGCCCTCTTTAATAGTGTCATAGACTTCCTCTTTGCCCTTGAACAGGGAAAAAAAAGACAAGAACAAATTATAAATATCCTTTACGATCTGTGAGAGTGAATTAAGAAACGAACTAAACACTGAATCTGATACTAAAAAACACGAACAATCGAAATGCAGAAAGAAACAATTCATCCAGACATAGAGCTATTAACAGCGAAGCGTTAACGATCAGTTTACCAGAGAAACTCAGCTATAAGTATTGATTAATCGACACCACTAAGTCTCCTAGAATTTCCTTAACTGTACGCTCATATTTAACAAGTCCAACCACCTCCCCGACCATGACTGATCCCTTGTCTACATCACCATCGATGACGGCGCGACGCAGACTACCGGCCCAAAATTTTTCTATTCCAAGCTGCGCCTCGTCTTTTGAGATCAGGCCGGAATCAAATTTATGAAGCACTTCCTTTTGAAACTCCATGAACTCCATTGTGGCACTGTTTTTCAAAGATCGGACAGGGATAACCGTAAGCCTCGGATCCAGTTGCACAGAAACAACTGTATCATGAGATGAAGCACCGATACACTTTTCCTTGAATTTAGGATGCGCTATTGACTCCTTGGCGCATGCAAACAACGTTCCAACTTGGCACCCGGATGCACCCATATCCACGTAGCTTTTGACTATACTACTACTACCTATTCCACCAGCAACGAAAATCGGGACATCTTGACACTCCGGTAGAATCTCCTGTGCTAGAACAGAAGTACTTACCCTAGAAATATGTCCGCCCGCCTCTCTCCCCTCTATTATTAGTGCGCTAACGCCGAGTCTACACATCTTTTTCGCAACCGAGAGAGATGGAGCAAACACCATTACCTTGATATCTGCATCCAAGATCAGATTCAGAATCTCCTTAGGCGGAATACCACCTGCAAGGACGATATGTGTCACTCCAGATTGCTTACAAACACTTATTAGGTCCCTTATCTGCGGGTGCATAAGAATCAAATTCACACCAAATGGATTCCCGCCCACAAGGCCTTGCGTTAGGTGTATCTCTGTCTCCAGCTGTTCCGGCTCCATCGCAGAACAGGCAATCACGCCGAAGGCGCCTTCATTTGAAATCGCAGAGACCAGTCTATGCTCAGAAATCCAACTCATTGCGCCACCCATTATGGAATACTTAGTTCCAAGGAACTTTCTTCCGCGATTCCACAGCTCTGCAATATGGGACATCAATCACTCGCTCGCCTTGCTCTGCGGATATTCTTTCATAGCACTATTAACATTGCAATATCTATTTTTCATCAGCTAGAATTTTCTTCTTCAGCAACTATCGAACATTTTCGCAAAGATATATAAGACAGGGAAGCAATATCAGATATATTCATCGGACCTTTGAATGTGATAGAGTTAGAACAGTCGTCTGTTTAGAACCAGTCTGTGTTTAGAAATATTGTTTCCTCTCTAAAGAACTCGATCGAAAAAAGTAAAGAGTATTTGTCCAGCGGTATTGATCGTATTTTCGTGAAAGAGAAGATCAATGACTCAACTATAGAAGAGCTGGAGGAGCTATTATTATCCGCTGACATCGGATCAACGGTCACTGATAAAATCATCATGGAGGTACGAAAGATCAAAGTAAGCGATGGTGAGTCGCTTAGGCAGGTAAAAAGCGTGACATCCAAACAAATAATCAGAATATTAGAACCCGTGGAAAAGAGCTTTGCTGTCACTGGAGTCACACCACAAGTAATCGTGTTTTGCGGTATCAATGGTAATGGTAAAACTACTACAATAGGGAAGCTATCGTATAAGCTACAACAAGAAGGAAAAAAAGTAATGATTGCAGCATGCGACCTTTTCAGGGCTGCTGCCGTAGAACAATTACGTGTATGGGCTGAACGCTCGTCTGCTCTATTTTTTTCTGATGAGACAAGTAAAAGCGCCTCAAGCACGGCGTATAGAGCGCTGGAAAAAGCAATAGATGAGAGAGTCGATATACTCATAATAGACACATCTGGGAGACTCCACACACATAATGAGTTAATGGAGGAACTCAAAAAGATATGTAGAGTACTTTCAAAGCTCATCCCGAATGCTCCACATGAAGTGATCTTAGCTCTTGACGCTAGCACTGGGCAAAACGCACTGAGTCAGGTAAAAATTTTCAAGGAAACAGTGAATCTCACTGGCCTTGTCGTAACAAAGCTTGATGGAACCTCAAAGGGAGGAGTGATAGTCGCATTAGCAGAGAAACATCCCGAACTTGGTATCTACTTCATAGGTACCGGGGAGAAAATTACTGACTTACAGGAATTCTCAGCAGCTGACTTCGCAACTAGCCTCCTCGAGGTTGATGTACAGTCATAGATCAGCTTTCCTTCAGTAGATCCATTTTCACTGACACTACTGCCTACATCCAGCGACGAAGTAGCTTACTTTCCTTGATCTACCCTACCTCGCATTACTAGATATATCTCTCTGGAGGCCTTTCTACTGGAGTTTGGCTTAAAGTATTCTACTTTTTTGAATTTTTTCTTAAGTAAGCGTATTAACTCATATTCATCCTCACTGCCTTTTAGAATTTTCATCACTACTGATCCATCTCCTTTCAGATACTTCCTAGCATAATCCAGAACTACTCTTGAAAGCCTGATAGAAGCAATACTATCAGTAGCACTGCTTCCCGAAGCATTCGGAGCTAGGTCAGAGAGAACTAAATCGAATTTACTACTATTCAAATACTCATCCAGCACTGATGCTTGAGCCTCAATATCAAGCTTTAGGAATTCAACGCCTGATATCGGATCCATTTCCGTGAGATCAGCTGCCACAATTCTACCAGTACCATCAAGAATCTGAGAAATAACTTGCGTCCACCCACCAGGTGCACTTCCTAGCTCAAGTACACTCGAGCCCTTTTGTATAACTGTAAACTTTTCATTTATTTCAAGAAGCTTATATGATGCCCGGGACCTATAGTTATCACTTCTTGCTTTCCTTACAAACGGGTCATTAATGTGTCTATACAGCCATCGATTGGAAGATAACTTCCTACTTTTTGGAGATCTGAGCCTATTTTTCACTTATCTTTTGTTGAACCACTTTTACAATTTCACTGTGAGTCTGATTGATTCCCATGCGGTTGATCAGGTGAATATTATCATATTGTCTTGCAATTTCTTCATAGCCATTCAGAACCCTATTGAAGTAGTCTTCTGACATTCGTTCGAAATTGTCTCTACCGACTCGTCTTTTCCTTGGTGGAGCTAGTAAGATTGTCAGATCTACATCTATAATACATCCCAACATCTTATGTAGATCCAAGATCATTTGAGGGTCTATTCCCTCTCCATAGCCCTGGTACGCTAATGTGGAGTAGATAAAACGATCACAGATAACGACCTTACCACGTTCCAGTGCAGGAAATATGACCTTATTACAATGTTCGATACGTGCAGCAATAATCAGTAGGAGTCTGGATAAAGGGTCCAGAGTAGAATCATGTAATATCACAGATCTGAATTTCTCAGCAGAAGGCGTACCACCTGGTTCCCTAGTGCAAATACAAGGAAAACCTCTATTTCTAAGGAAGTCTTCTAGACGCCGCATCTGAGTACTTTTGCCAGCCCCATCGACACCTTCGAAAACTATAAACATCTAGAAAACCCTCTATCTAAAACAGGAATAAAGCCTCGAATCAGAAATAACTCACGCGAGACTACCACTAACACAGTGACGATGAAATCCTCAGCTATATCATACCTTTAATAAAAGTCTTTCTGGATTTTCTACATACTCCTTAACACGAACAAGAAAGCTAACAGCTTCTTTTCCATCGACTATCCTGTGATCATAAGACAATGCGAGATACATCATAGGTCGCACAAGAATCTGACCATTTATCACGACTGCCCTCTCTTTGATTGCATGCATACCCAGTATTCCAGACTGTGGAGGATTAATAATTGGCGTCGACATCAACGATCCGTAAATACCGCCATTCGAGATAGTGAAACTACCTCTTTGCATATCATCTGGTTGTATTTTACCATCTCTTGCTTTCTTCCCATACTCCAGTATTGCCTTTTCGATTCCAGCAAAAGAAAGATCCTGTGCATTCCTTATCACTGGAACAACTAACCCATTTTTACTCCCTACTGCTACACCGATATTATAGTAATCCTTATATACTATGTCGGTATCACGGATCTCAGCATTAATTTCCGGGAATTCTTCTAATCCCAGAATAACAGCCTTAACGAAAAAAGACATGAATCCCAATTTCACTCCATGAATCTTCTCGAAAGTATCCTTATACTGCTTTCTTATCTGCATGACATTTCCCATGTCCACTTCATTGAAAGTAGTCAGCATTGCGGCAGTGTTTTGAGATTCTTTTAGTCTGTAAGCGATCTTCTGTCTTAGCTTCGACATCGGAACAATTCTTTCAGGGAATTCCACAGTATGGCCTCCATCTTGATCTTTTTTGAGAGTAGGAGGCTGTGCTTGAGTATGGACACCTTTAGCAAGACGATTTAGTACATCTTCTTTTGTTATTCTGCCGCCCTTACCTGTAGCAATTATATCAGACGCTGATAAAGCATTATTCGCCATGAGTACTTTAGCCGCAGGTGCATCCTGCTTGGAACAAAGTACAAATTCGACTGGAGCACTTTGAATTATAGGTTCTACACTTTCATTTTTTCCCACACTTTGCTCTATAGGTGCAGAACTATTAATATTCGTTGCATACGAAGCACTAGTTTTTGGAAGTGTCACATTATCATCAATAGTTGCCAAGATATCATCTGGACTTACATTATCACCTACCATCACCTTGATCTCCCTTAATATGCCTGTAGCTGGAGAAGGAATTTCCATAGAAGCTTTATCAGTTTCAAGTTCAAAGAGTAATTCATCTGCTTGGACCGGATCTCCAATATTCTTGACGATTTTTGCGACGGATGCTTCGGCAATTGATTCACCCATTCTAGGTACAACGACTTCTTTCATAGTTTGTGATGCAGATTGATTTTCCAATTAGTTATTCGAGCTAATTATAAACCCACTCCCGATTAATAGACATATCCTAGATTCTACAGTCTGTCATTACATATTTGATGCTGGATTTAAAATTATTACACAACTAATGTTTTGAAATGAAACATCATCAATGTAATAAAAATTGGATAACATCATGAATTGTAATAGCAAGATAACATTAGTAATGTAATGAAATCTATAAAACATCACATGATGTAATAACGCAATGATTGAGAACTAAGAGTTTGGCTATTACCCTCTTTAATTGAAATTCAAATGATACTTGGAATGAAAACCGAAGAATGCATAACCTATATACTGAACGAAGCACATCGAAAAAATTGTCAGGCCGATGTTTTAGTTTCAAAGATTGAAAACATCATCGTAAATACAAGAAACCTCGTAGTAGAAAAACTCGAAGAGTCATCATTTTCTGGTCTTACATTCAGACTAATCAAGGATAAAAGAAGTACATCAGTTCAGTGCAATACCTCAGCGAATCTGAAACAGATGTTCTCACGTGCACTTGAATCGCTCGAGCATGTACCTGAAGATCAATATATTTCGCTGCCAGAACATAGCCACCATGTCAGCAACACAGGGAATATTTCCGACAATATTGGCATAGCTGATATATTGAAGGAACTGGCAATCAAAACTGAACAATCTGCCTACTCAGAAGGAAAGCTCAAAACAACAGAAAAAATAGAGTTCGAAGCAAAGACAATAGAAAAAATCCTCGCTAATACCAATGGATTCTTTGGGACATTTGACACGCAGATCTTCTCTGGAGCAGTAACAGTGGTCGCCGAAGCAGAAGGAAATTTGAATTCGGGATTTTCATATCTCTCAAGCAATATATTAACAGATCTAAATCCTAATGAATTGGGAAAAGAGGCGGCAAAAAGGGCTTTTGAAGGGCTGAAACCCCGAAAGATACAAACGTGCAAACGAGAGGTAATATTTGATTTCAGATGTGCTTCGAACTTTCTGAGTAATTTTGGAGATTTCCTTAGTGGAGCATCTGTAGCACGTTCAGCGACCTTTCTAAAGGATCAGATGGAGCAATCAATACTTCCAAGGAGTATAAGTATATTCAATAATCCGCTGGGCGAGCAATGTAGAATTAAAACTTCAGATTTTGACGATGAGGGAAATACTACTATTAACAAGCTTCCATTAGTCGAAAACGGTGTTCTAAAACGCTGGATACTAGATCAATATAACGCAAACAAACTCAATCTACCTCCAAATGGTCTTGGAAAGCGCAGCTTAAACGGCTCTATTTACCCTTCTATCACAAACATCTATTTGGAAAGCACAGATGACATCTCAGAAGCTGAGCTTATCTCTCAAGTAAAGGAAGGTCTGTACGTGACAAATTTATTCAGCTGTGGAGTCAATCCAATTACTGGCGACTACAGTCAGGGAGTCCAAGGCGTATGGATTGAGAATGGTGAACTATCTTTTCCGGTAAGTGAAATAACCATAGCTGGAAAGCTAATAGATGTCTTCAAAGAAATGGTTGCAGCGAATAATCTAAAATTTTTTGGAAGATCAAATTCTCCATCACTTTTTCTGGGAAAAATGATGATCAGCGGCATATAACCGCACACAAAACAAATACCCAGATAAAACTAGGTCTTTATAAGACCTAGTTTTATCTGGGATAATTTCATCTTACAATCTAGGGTGTTATCTATCCTACAACAAGAAAGGTGTAGATCCTGTATTCAGGATACTATCAGATTACTTCTACTTCTATATATCAAATCCAACTAGTTCAAGTATCACTTTAAATAAATCAATAAGACCGAATCTATTTAAAGCGATACTTTAAGTAGATTCGATATAACACCCTTTTCACCAATATAATAATGACTACTTTAAATTTCAGACTTTAAATTTCAGAAAATTTTTTTTACTTTAAGGAAAATTTGAGATATAATATTTTCTTAGCATAAGGAATAAGATGAAGAAAATCTGGCTCGCCTTGAAATTGATGATAGTAGTCTCAATTATTGAATTACCCTATCAAACAATAGCGTTAAATAGGGCAACCACTGTTGCGCCTGTAGAGATAGGTGGCACTTTCGACCTTACTGATCAAGAAGGGCATCAAGTAACCGAGCAAATACTGAAAGGAAAATATAGTATAGTACTCTTCGGCTTTAGTAGGTGTCCACATGTCTGTCCAGTACAACTATCAATCCTAGCAAAGAGCTTAGATGCTTCACCTAAACTGCAAGCCATCTTTATCACTCTTGACCCAAAGCGCGATACAGTAGAAAGACTCGATGAGTTCAGTAAATCATTTCACGAAAGAATTTTAATGCTCACCGGTACTGAGGAAATGATTAAAAAAGTTGTAAATGATTACAAGGTATACGTTGAGGCAAATGAAGATCCAGAAAGGTTTAATCACTCGACGATCATGTACCTCATTGGACCAGATGGAAATTACGTAACACATTTCACGCCTAGAGATGAGGATGAACTTCTTGCTTACATTAAAGAATATGCTCATTAGAAATCATCTAATAAGTGGATTTCGTACGATTGACTACAAGCGCAGTTTAGTTTAGAATCTCAAGCTGCCGCCGGAGTGTAGCACAGCCTGGTTAGTGTGCTTGGTTTGGGACCAAGAGGTCGGGGGTTCGAATCCCTCCACTCCGACACTTTATTACATCTTCCTTGCCATTGAATAGTTCCATCCCTGAGCTTCCGAACAACGTCGAAGCAGAACAGTTAATACTCGGGGCTCTACTGACAAACAATGATGCATATGAGGATATTGAAGAACTTATCTCTCCCTCTTCCTTTTACGTCCCAGCGCACAGGAGGATCTTCGAAATAATTTTACACCTCCGTTCGAAAGAGCTCGTTGCTAATGCTGTGACACTTAAGAACTACCTTAATTCGAGCAATGAGATAAAGAATGTAGGCGGACAAGAATACATACTTAGCATCATAGAGAAGGCAAGTATCATAATTGATATAATGAGCTTAGCTCGCGTGATACAAGATCTCTATCTGAAAAGACAGATCATTCTTTTAGCACAGAGAATGATCTCAACAGCCTCAGATGAAGAATCAAAAAGTAGTACAAGCGAACAAATAGAGGAAGTTGAGCATTCACTCTATCAGCTTGCAAGTTCTGGTGAATTCGACCCTACTTGTCTTCACATTTCGAAATCGATTGAGACAGCAATTGAAAGAGCAAAAATCACTTTCAGGACAAAAGCTCCGTTTCAGAATATTTCCACTGGCTTCAGGGATATAGATAATTTTCTCGGCGGCCTACAAAACTCTGATCTAGTTATCATCGCTGGACGTCCTTCCATGGGGAAAACGTCTTTAGCAATTAGCATGTCCCTTAGAGTCACCTGTGCATTGGAAAAACAAGGAATGTCCGCCTGTTTTTTTTCCATGGAAATGTCTGCAGACCAAATTGCATCTAGGATGTTATCCGTTCACTCAGGTGTGGATGCTTTTAGTATCAGGACAGGTAAAAAATTCTCTGAGGAGGGATTACAGAAAGTCATTGAAAGTAGCAAGGAATTATCAAGACTACCTCTTTTCATTGATGATACACCGGCTATATCTATTTCAGCCCTACGCACCAAGCTGCGCAGGCTACATAGAAAAACAAAATTGGGCGCTATTTTTGTAGACTACTTACAGCTCATAAAAGGCTCCAAGGGTTCAGAATTTAATCGTGTACAGGAGGTTTCTGAGATTACTAAAGGCTTGAAGTCCATCGCTAAGGAATTGAATGTACCAGTCGTCGCGCTATCACAGCTTTCCCGTTTAGTGGAACAAAGAGATGATAAACGACCACAGTTGTCTGACTTAAGAGAATCTGGATCAATTGAGCAAGACGCCGATGTAGTTATGTTTGTCTTCCGGGAGGCTTACTACATGATGAGGAAACAACCTTCGAATGAGGACGAAAACTATGAGAATTGGCAATTTAAGATGGATGAGGTCAAGAACAAGGCAGAAATCATCATAGCAAAACAGCGGAATGGTCCAGTTGGGACTGCTCTCTTATTTTTCGATCAGTCCACAACAGTTTTCGATGACCTTTCGCTTTTTGATTATGAGTCGGCCAATCACAGATAGAAAGATTTTAATTCCTAAGAATCGCGATAATCTGGTTGATTTTTCTCCTGAGTGTACTCGGATCTCCAGTTCGTTGTTTTACTGAACTGACCCTTGCATATTCATTTCATTTGCAGGAAACGTCACAAGACTCACTTCTATAAGTTTCACGGCTGTTATGATTCTTGTACCGGTTGCCTTATCGAGTCTGTAATCCTTGAGGATATATCCAATGGAAAGGCCATTAAGTACGCCAGATTGAAGTAATTTATATGCTTCATATCCCTGTTTTACTTCTGTGATGATCTGACCTTTTAGATAGAGACCTCTTTCTGTTTCTTGCATTTCGAGAATTTTCCCGATTGGCTGACCCTGTTTATACTGGCATAGAAGAGTCACATTGCCGGATTCTAAATCGAATGCACCACTACTATTCCTTGCCGATCTACCACTCCGAATACACTCGCATAGCCATAAAAGATTCCTTCCCCATGGAGACCCTTTTTATCAAAGTTAAAAATGAATTTCTTTTTAATCATATCTAATTCTTTTCAATCATATCTAAGTGTTACGAAACACTTAATCCTGTTTGAAAAATCCTCATAACGTAAGCAAATTCATGCGAGTTCTGTAATGTTATTCTATTGTACTTATAGAATCTCAGTGATATGCTCTCCTTGTGATCTGGTTTGGCGGAAATTGAATTATTTCTGCTATGACAGAGTAAGTGTTTCGTAACACTTAGATAGGGTCACACTTTAGAACACGAAAAAGCACGGATTTGCCGTTTTTTGTGTACAGCTTTTTTCTTTATATGCCGGAGTGGAAATATTTCCTATGCCAGTTCTAGATCAAATTGTACCCGACGACACACCTAATGCAGCAATTGTCCCCTCGAGTCTCCGAGAGGTTGGATGGGAGCATCTTAAAAATTACAATGTTACGTTTTTGCGTTGTAGCCCCTTAACCAAGTTTACACACAACATTACTGACAAAATTGTGAATGCCGTCACTAATGTCACGAGAAATGCCGCTGAGATTCTGTCCAATACAGAAGGAACAAGCGCCACTCTATTTAAGACTACTTCGACTCAAGCAGATTCGAGTACTCGGCTTACTACAGTTTACTCCCAGGAGCTCCAGGAGGGTATAGAGAGGTACTTTAAAAATTATGGCCACACCCCCGCTTTGCGTTGTGTGGTAGCGTCGTATCCCACTGCAAATCGTTATTTCAACGCGGATGGTACAAACCATGCAACTCAAGCGGCTTTAAACAAGGTTAGGCGCGGTATTGCTGGCAAAGTTGTAAATACCGTTGCTAGCGCCACAAGGAGTGCTGCTGAGGCTTTCTTCGCTACAAAAGGAACAAATACCACTCCATTTGAGGCTACTTCGACTCAAGCGGCTTTAAACAAGGTTACGCACAGCATTACCGAGGAAATTATGAATACTACTAACAAGGAAATTATGAACACTACTAACAAGGAAATTATGAATACCGTTGCTAACGCCACAAAAGGTGTTACTGAATTTATCTCCGATACATTTCTCTCCCCTGCAGGAATAAGTACTGCTACCACTCCTTCCGCTAATAGCACTATCGTTGCTACCCGGGCACCCGCTAATAGTCCAGTAACTAATGAAGCCCAGGGCGTTTTCGGTAGCGGTTTCAACAACTACAACATAGGGGTGATTGCTGCTTGTTCAATAGTAGCTCTCCTACTACTCGGTATTACTTGCCGCTGCTGTATGCTTTGTCTCAATAGAAGAAGGAGGACTAGGAAAACCATGAATGTAGATATAGAACGAGGTCCCGGAGAAGATGCTCCACAAGCAGATCGAATTGTTCTTTCGATTCGTGGTGCTAGTAGCACGCCTTCATATAGCTCAGATGCAAGAGAACGCCTTTTAGAGGGACCCGAATCCTCCGCAGAGCAGTCGCAATATGAACGTGCTATTCTCGGGACTTTACCTAGGCCTTCGCTGTCAAAAAGGGCATCAATGCGCCTATCAAGGCGAGAACGATCCACTCCAGGGGATTCAAGTGTGTCTTTCCAATTATCGCCGAATACTAACACAGGGGGAGTCATCGTACATGGCAAAACTGAAAATCAAAGAGATCTTTGCGTCTCTGGAGGGTTCAATATTTAAAGTCAATCTGCTTAAAGTGGACGCGAAGGTAGAGGGAAAATCTATTTCTAATCTATTTCTAAGGTTATTGATCTCGTAGGATAGGCATGCTTTTGGCAGATCCCTGGAAGTCCGGGGGGTTCCAGATTGATCATGGAAAGTGCTCCTATTGCTCTCCTTTATGGGTTCAGGCGCTTTCCCTTTTTGGTGTGTTGTCCAAAAAATGCCCCGGAAGCCTCGCTTTGATGGTGATGGATTTTCCAAAAAGCTCGAATTCTGACTCAATAGCATGCAGGTTCATTTTTTTGTTGGGCGTTCCATTTATGAAGGCGTGTTTTCTCCCATATTTACCATCGTTTAGTATTGGGTATCCTATGTTTGCCATCTGCGCCCTGATTTGGTGTTTCCTTCCTGTCACTGGATAAAGCTCCACTAAAGAAAGATCGTCAAAACACGAGACCGCGCGAAACCTGGTTATAGCCCTTTCACCATCTCCAATATTGTTGCATCGCATTATCTCTTCTCCCTTATAAAGAGTCTTCTTTATGAAACAGTCGATCTCTCCCTCCTTCTCTTCTACTTTACCAACCACTATTCCAAGATATTTCTTACTGATCAATCTATTGGCGAATAACTGCCAAATTTCTCTGGTCGCTTCCAGAGTTTTAGCGAATAATAAAACACCAGTGGTATGTTTATCTAATCTATGAACAACCCGATATTCGGGATTGATGGCTTTCATGATGCAATCGATGCTATTGCTTACCTTATTCCCAGATTGCACTGAGATACCAAATGGCTTATTGATAGCCAAGATATTCTCGTCCTCATATATTATGGAAGAAATAATAAGCTCAATGAGTCTGCTATCCACTCCGTGCTTCTTTTCGTCTAAGACATCCAACGAGGATATTATGTTTAGGAATCCAGGGTTAAGGAAAATCGATTCACCTTTGGTGACGGGGGTTGCCGCATCAGCGCGCTTACCATTGAGTTTAATTAATTTTTTCCTAAGCGCCTTCTCGAGCGCAGATTGAGGGAATGAACCAAATCTCAGTCTTAAGTACTTATCTAACCTCTGACAATCATTTTCTACAAGAAAAATTCCCATCTAACTCACACATCCAACTACACAAAAACGATCGGAGCTGCTGAACAGTCCGCAGACTAAACACCCAATATATTTACCCAAGAAATATATCGGACACAGAAAGCTACAAAGAATCAAGAAATCTCGCAGCATCAAGAGCTGCCATACAACCACTACCAGCTGCAGTGACAGCTTGTCTATATACAGCATCCCGGACATCGCCGCACGCAAAAATGCCCGGAATATTAGTAGTGGTACGCCCTGGATCTGGAACAATAATATATCCACCAGGATCCAAATCCAGAACTCCTCGAAAAAGTTCAGTATTCGGGCTATGCCCAATAGCAACAAATACTCCAGAAACAGAAAGATCCCTGAGTGAATTATCAATAACCGAACGTAGTCTCACACCAGTCACTGATAATGGATTTTCAGTTCCAAGAACCTCCTTAAGTACGGAGTTCCAAATTGGCTCTATCTTTGGGTTATCAAACAGACGCTGCTGAAGAATTTTCTCTGCCCTGAGGACATCTCTGCGATGTAATAAATAGACTTTTTTAGCATGCTTGGTCAGGTAGAGCGCTTCTTCGACAGCAGTATTACCACCACCAATGACAATCACATCCTGGTTTTTAAAGAAAAACCCATCACACGTAGCACATCCAGAAACACCATAACCTCTATATTTCTTCTCGCTTTCGATATCAAGCCACCTTGCCTGAGCACCAGTAGCAACTATGATACTTTTCGCCTTATATTCGTTTCCCGACTCACCTCTAAGGGTGAAAGGTGGGACATAAGGGGATTCAATACTGGAAATATGATCATTAATAAAAGAGCAACCGACATTGATAGCTTGCTGTTGCATCTGCTCCATGAGCCAAGGTCCATGTACAGGAGATGCAAAACCGGGATAATTCTCGACCTCAGTGGTAATAGTGAGCTGTCCACCAGACTGATTTCCACTTACGAGTACCACATCCAGTGCCGCCCGAGCAGCATATATCGCCGCGGCACAGCCAGCTGGCCCAGAACCAATCACCAGAACATCAGACTCCATAAGTCCAGACTTCCTTGTTACTAGAGCTCATCCTTATTCGAAGCCAGATAATCAGAGACACCCTCATGTGTTGCTCTCATGGCCTCCTTACCTTTATTCCATCCGGCAGGACAGACTTCTCCATACTCAGCACTATGTCTTAGTGCATCTAAAATACGCAAAATCTCATCGACATTACGACCTATATTAAGGTCGTTTACAGCGGCAGATCTGACGTTGAAGTCAGGGTCAATAATGAATGTAGCCCTCAGAGCAACTGAATCATCAATCAGGACCTGGTAGTCACGAGAAATTGACTTCTTCAAATCTGAGACAAGAGGATACTCAATTTCCCCTATTCCGCCGTCTTTTACGGAGGAATTCCGCCAGGCAGCATGGGAGAAGTGGGAATCAACGCTGACACCGATAACAACGGCATCCCTCTCCGTGAAAGCAGAAATCCTATTATTAAAAGCAATAATCTCTGTTGGACACACGAAAGTAAAATCTAACGGGTAGAAGAATAAGACACCATACTTACCCAACAATTGCTCCTGAAGATTAAAATCATCACAAAATGAACCACCTTTCATTACGGCTTTTGCGGTAAAATCAATCGCTTTTTTCCCAACTAAAACAGACATATTCTTCTTTCCAGGAACCTTTTCCGCTTACGATTGTAGCCTATTTAACTGTGGACTTAAAGCTTTTAGTCTGCTCTGCAACAATATTTTTTGATCCACATCGATTCTCAAGAGGACACCCAGCGCAATCATTGAAATCAATGCTGCACTGCCACCGTAGGAAATCAAAGGCAAAGGCATTCCGACCACAGGTATTATGCCTGTTATCATGGAAGCATTGATGAGAAAATGTAGAAAAATCATCGTCGTTATTCCAGTAGATAGTAGTCTCGTGAAGACTGCCTCACTCCTGGATGCAATGATGAGACCCTTAACAAAAATTACTAGATAGGAGATAGTGAGAATCAAAATAGCAAAAAAGCCTAATTCCTCAGCAATCACTGAGAGAACAAAATCTGTATGTCTTTCTGGGAGGAACTTCAACTGAGTCTGAGGCCCGGAGACAATCCCGAGACCACAGAAACCACCGGACCCTATAGCTATTTCAGATTGGAAAATATTATATCCCGATGATCTTCTATCCTTGCTTGGATGAAAAAAGGTCATAATCCTCTCCTTCTGATAGTCCTTAACGCCGTACTTCCATAGGAATGGGGAAATAAGGAGTCCGAGCAGTACTAATCTCAGAAAAAAGGAGTAACGAACGGCTGCACTGTAATATATAGCGAATATGAGAATCAGCAAGAAAATGACCGTTCCCAAGCTAGGTTGCCTGATGATTAAATACAATACAGGCATCAAATGGAGAAAAGGTAGAAACAAAAAAGTACTTCTCCTTAAATCAGAAGGCCTAGCAATTGAGAAATATCGAGAAAGCATCAAGACTGTCGACAATTTGAGAAGCTCAGTGGGTTGAAAGGTCACGCCCATAATTTGTATCCACCTTGTTGCGCCCATACTGGTTTTTCCAATGGTAGCAGCTAGGACAAGTAGGGAAATCGCAAGAATATGAATCCCAAAAGCCTTATCATAAAAAAAGGAAGTGCCTAAAAAAAGAGCTCCAAGGAAAAAAGGCAATCCTACAGCTATGAGTACCACTAACTGGTGAAGAAAAAGTGGCCCTATCTCACCATTGGATGCAGAGTATTGAACGTAAAGACCTGCTGCAATCTGGAGGAAAAAACATAATAAAATTCTAGGATCCAGAAATCTTAATATCACCTCTCAAAGATCTCACACTTGCTAAAAAAGAATGCAATTTCAGTTTCAGCATTCTCTAAACTATCCGATCCGTGCACACAATTCGCATCTATACTTTCAGCGAAATCACCCCGGATAGTCCCTCTATCAGCTTTTCTAGGATCTGTGTCGCCCATGAGCTGTCTATATCTACTGACTGCATCATCACCGCACAGGACCTGCACAACTACCGGACCAGAAGTCATAAACTCAACTAAATCCCCGAAGAAAGGTCTATCCTTATGGATTGCATAGAAATTCTCAGCTTGATCAATTGTGAGAGTCATCTGCTTAATCGCAATGATCCTAAGACCTGCAGATTCGATATATGAGTTAATCTTACCTATGATATTCTTGGATACCGCATCAGGCTTGAGAATAGATAAAGTCCTTTGCATATACATTAAAATAAATTTTAGCAGCCGCCTTGCAGCAGATAAGATACCTTTGAATGGGAAAATGCTCTAAAGGGGCCAAACTATCTTCTAATAGAATAGAAGCGAATTCAATACACTTAGCGATCCGTTGAATTTAAGAGCACCAAGGAAGCAATCAAAAGTTTATAATCCACTGCGAGAATAATTAGATTTGCTTTCCTGAATGTGAAGAACTTGGCGAAACAAATCCATATGTCCACTATCTAGATAGGTAAATATGATGTACTAAGTATTCTAGCAATGAATCCTAGTAGAACGTAGACAGCCTGAAAAGCATCAGACGTTTTCAGGGCTGATTCAAAACGATCATGAGAAAGCATTTATCCATTTTCAGCGGCATCACGCTTTTATCGAGGTTTTTCGGATTACTTAGGGATATGCTTATAGCGAATGCTTTTGGGACCTCGATATCATCCGATATCTTTTTTGCAGCCTTTAGAATTCCCAACTTACTCAGATCAATATTTGCAGAAGGCGCCTTCAGTGGGGTTTTTCTTCCGATTTTTTCCAGGCTTTACGATCGAAACCGAGTAGCTGCATTGGAATTCTCATATAAAATTCAACTCATGCTGATGGGAGTACTATTCATCACTTTCATCACCGCTGAAATCTTCATGGAAAAAATTCTACTTTTCTTTGCGCCCGGTATTATGGGTGCGACAAGTAGGGATACGTTTCTCACAATCGCCAGGATTATTTTTCCATATATTATTTTCATAGCACTTACATCTCTCTACTGCGCGATGTTGCAGTCACGGAAAAAATTCGCCCCGACCGCCTTTTGCCCAATCATCATGAATATCTGTCTTATAGCAACTGTTCTCCTGACCACTGGGACTGGCACTGTACTATTGTTCCATATGAGCTATGCCATCGTCCTGTCTGGAATAATACAGATGCTATTTCTGCTACTCCTCCTGGAGAGGAATGGGATGCTTCCATTACCCTCTCCATTGAAGTTCGATACGAATAGCACGATATTTTTCAGGAAATTCTTGCCAGCTGCGTTGAGTGCGGAAATGTATCAAATTAATATTTTTGTTGATACATTTTTTGCTAGTACAATTCCGTGCGCAATTTCTTTCTTATACTACTCTGATAGGATAATTCAATTACCACTTGCACTAATAGGAATAGCATTGAATACAGTGATCTTATCGCTAGCTTCGGACGCGGTAGCTAGAACTGACACTGACCGTTTAATAAAGATCCAGAACAGGGCATTGGGGATCGCAATTATACTGGGAATCCCAGCAACAGTCGGAGTGATCTTTACTGCGCAGCATATTATAGAATCACTGTTCTTGCTCGGAGGAAAATTCGATTCAGACTCCGTTATCAACACTACAAAGGCACTCAAAGTATTTGCTTTCGCGCTCCCAGCACATATACTGAACAAAATTTTCCTAGCGGTATTCTTCGCAATTGGGAATACTAGGATTCCAACTATTTTTTCTCTCATTTCGGTTCTATTGAACATAGTAATGAACTATATATTCGTACAGTATTACTCATATGTTGGGATTATTATTTCATCGTGCATAGCAGCATGGTTCAATGCAATTCTGATGATTGTGTATCTAAAAAAAGAGCAAATATTTAAGCTAAGTAAGAAGATCCCAACGCTACTTAGAGATGTTTTTTTCTCGACATCTTTGATGATTTTCTTTCTGCAACTCTGTAACGCCTTTACCGAAAGCCATCAGGGTATACTAGAAGTCTACGTATTGAGAATAGCTTCACTAATGGTAATTTGTGCCACAAGCGTAGGGATATATTTTCTTACTCTTACCGGGCTCAATAAGCTTTGCAAGAACAAAGAGTATTAGATTATGCGGTTATTGTACTGTCCACAAACGTGGTAATCACATCTAGACGGTATACCTGAGTAGATGCCTATGTTTAAATGATTGGGTATTCTGGAACATGAAATGAGCATTTTAATTTTGATTGCCATATTTGGGCACTTGTTTCCGTGTATAGCTTATCTGATAGCTGGAAAACGTGCTCCATTCTTTTACTACCTTATCAGTACTACAGCTTCGATTGTGAGTTTTCTTGCGACCCTACTGATCGCAACAAGGAATCATGATTTTTTCCCCTTTAAGTTGTTCAGTATCACTGAGCAAATTGGGATAGCATTTCATATCGATCAAGCCGTAATAGTATTTGCATTATTATGCTCATTTTTGAGTATTCCAGCATCAATCTACGCGATCAGCTATATGCACTTGAACGAAGCAAATAAAAAAGCCTCCTTCTTTAGCAAGATACATTTATCTCTGGCATTTACAATGATGCTAGCTTTTTCAGGGAACTTAATCACACTTTTTATTTTTTATGAGCTCTTAACTTTAGCGACCTATGCCCTGGTCAAGCACGAAGATACAGAAAAGTCAAATAAATGCGCAAAAACCTACTTAAGCTATCTGATACTGCCATCAGTGGCGCTATTTCTCCCAGCAATCCTGATAACGTACACTCTAACAGGCACATTCACTTTCAATGAAACACTGCATGTGGTCAGTAGTGGTACTCCCAGAGTGATGTTGTTACTGATGTTCATATATGGAATCTCGAAAGCAGCTATCTTTCCGATGCATGGATGGCTTCCAAAGGCGATGGTAGCACCTACCCCAGTGAGTGCATTACTACATGCCGTAGCGGTGGTAAAAGCTGGGGTCTTTTGTATTACGAAGGTGGTAATCTATGTTTTCACAATGTCCGATCAGGCAAATACACAACTCGGAAGCATATTATCCTATATATGTGGCTTTACAATCATCTTTGCGTCCATAATGGCCTTGAGAAAAGAATCGTTAAAAGAAATTTTAGCGTACTCAACAATCAGTCAGCTTTCATACATCACCATCACTTTGGGTATTTTTACAGCTAATTCCGTGCAACATGCACTTTCCTATATGCTGATGCACGCTTTTGCGAAGATAACGCTATTCTTTACCGTCGGAGCGATTTTTTCCGCAACAGGGAAAATGAATAAATCACAAATAGATGGTATAGGACGACATATGCCCATAACGATGATTTCCTTCACTATAGGAGCACTTGCTATGATAGGACTTCCGCCGACTGCGACACTGTTGTGCAAAGCTCACATATTCTCTGAAGCACTATCAGTAAAGAACTATTTCATTATATTCACTCTGATAGTAAGCACTGGACTTAATTGTGGATATTTCCTCCCTATCGTGTTTAGAGCTTTCTTTGTTGATTCCGGACCTATAGTCAGAAAGAGAGTATTACCATACTCACTCATTTTTCCTTATCTTTTAACCACGACAGTTTGTATAGGATTATTTGTGTATCAGCTCTACAAGAATGGGATCCTAGTATAGGAGAGTATAATCTAATTTATAAAAGGAACTATGCATTTTATTACCACCTATAAACATTTATCCAACCAGGTTGATATAGAACTTTCTGCTCTTTAAGTGACACAATGCTTTTTTATCGAATACTATTATTTTCATACTTAATTGAATCACTTCTCGCTTTAATACCAAAATTGATACTTGCTGCAGCATATTTATTCATATCCAGTATAGTGCTCATCAGTCTATTGAATACAAGTATCACAGTAACAAAATATGCAATACTGAGCCCAGGAGCAAGTCTATATTATCTAATGGGATATCTAAAATGGCTGTGGCTCAATAAAAGAAGTATCAGTTTAGAACATTTTATCTATACCTTCATTGCTTTTATATCTCCGTACGTAGCGTGGAGATACCTCAAAAAAGGAATCAGGAAGGCTGCACAATGCGCATTGCGCCTGTACAGAAGAAGAGTACTAACAAAGCTTCGTAGGAGAAAGAAATCCATAGAAAACAACTGACAGCTATTATTCCGAAATGGCTTTCAACAACTTGGAGGCAAGATCTCTAACATACGGGTTTGCATCGATAGCCGCAACAACATTACTCAGAGAAGCACGCACCTCATCAACCTCATGACCTGAAGAAAAGCGCATGAAAGCATCTAGAAATCGGGCTGTAAAAGCATAAACAGATTGGGGATCTACATTACCGTCGGTGATTTGTACATTCAACTGAGCAAGTTCACGTACATACACTGAAGGTGATTCCAAGGAAACGCGCTCATAAATCTCACTTCTTTGAACTTCGTCATCTGCTGAAACTAATAACCATGAAAGCTGCATCGCTGCAATACTCGAATAGGGTTCAATTTTTCTACCCACTATCCGATGCAGAGCCTCTTTAGACTTTGATGTATCAGAAATATTAAGAGCATCATACAATGCAACGCTCTCCATTAGATAATGGGTCTTGTCCACATATCGGTAAATGGCAAGACCAGCTAATCCTGAGACAAGTAAAACCAAAAACCCGAACGTAATATAGAACCTCCTACTTCTCTCAAGCACGAGAGCATACCAATCGATCATCTATCCACCTCACCAAAAACGATATCCAAAGACCCGATAATCGCTGGAATATCAGCAAGCATATGACCTCTAGAGAGAAAATCAAGAGCCTGTAAATGCACAAATCCTGGAGCTCTTATTCTGCAACGATATGGCTTATTGGTACCATCAGAGACAATATAAACACCGAATTCACCCTTGGGTGACTCAACTGGAAGATATAGTTCACCTTCTGGGACATGATAACCCTCAGAGTACAACTTGAAATGATGGATAAGCGCCTCCATCGAAGTTTTCATTTTATCTCTACTAGGTGGGACAATTTTAGGGTCATCAACAACTACTGGACCTTCCGGTAGCGCCTCTAAGCATTGTTTGGCTATTTTAACGGACTCATACATCTCCGCCATTCTTACAAGATACCTATCGTAACAGTCACCGTTTTTGCCAACGGGGATCTTAAACTCAAGGGAATCATACACCTCATAAGGCTGACTTCTGCGCAAATCCCAAGGTATCCCGGAGGCACGTATAAGCGGCCCAGAGAACCCCAGCATGACCGCCTCCTCTTTGGTGACTCTACCTATATCCACTAGACGCTGCTTAAAAATGGGATTGTTCGTCAGGACATCTGCAACATCATCGAGCTTTTGGGGGAAATTCTCCAAAAAGGACATTATCTCCTCATCGAGCCCTTCAGGGATATCCGCTGAAAGACCTCCTGGCCTGATATAGGCAGCATGAAATCTAGCGCCGGAAGCTTTCTCATAAAAGGAAAGCATTTTTTCACGTTCTTCGAACATCCAGAACAGCGGATTCATAGCTCCGACATCCAGCGCATGCGTGGTGACATTAAGCAAGTGATTCAGAAGACGTGTAAGCTCGAGAAAGATGACTCTTATGTACTGCGCCCTTATCGGAGCCGTTATACCAAGCAACTTCTCTACGCACAGAGAATAAGCATGCTCCTGCGCCATCGGAGAAACATAATCCAACCTATCGAAGTAAGGAAGAGCCTGCAGATACGTCTTATACTCTATTAATTTCTCTGTCCCCCTATGCAGGAAACCGATATGCGGATCAGCGCGCTCAACTGTTTCACCATCGAGCTCCAGTATTAATCGGAGGACTCCGTGAGTCGCAGGATGTTGAGGGCCAAAATTCAGCTCTTTTGTTTCAGTCATACGGAGAAAAGCCAAACACAGGAAGATAGCAACTCAGCATCGAAGACGACAACCAAGGAGCAGCACTCAAACCACACACAGAAGAAGGAGCGCTCCCCGGGCCGGGCTCGAACCAGCGACCCTGTGGTTAACAGCCACATGCTCTACCAACTGAGCTACCGAGGAAACTGACATGATTCTACTATAAAAGCACCGTTGATACAACAGGACATCAACACGGAATAGACAACTGATGCAGCTCACAGATCAAATAATCAAACTGCACACTTTTTGTCTGATATTGATATGGCATTACCCTGAATCATATTCCTAAAGAAACCCACTGTTTATTGGGAACTTCGACTATCGCGTCACTCGGAGGCAACTATAACCTCAGAACCAAACATCGATTGCAGTACCTCCGGTACCTCCACCGAACCATCTCGCCTCTGATAATTCTCTAATATTGCGACAAGCGTCCTTCCTAGAGCAAGGGAACTACCATTAAGAGTATGCAGAAACCCCTTCCTTTTACCAAACTTATACTTTATCGATAGACGCCTTGCTTGGAAATCGCCACAGTTTGAACAACTAGAAATCTCCCTATAGCAGCCCTGAGACGGTATCCAAACTTCGATGTCGTACGTCTTTCTTGCGCAGAAACCTATATCTCCAGCACACAATAGAACAACACGATATGGTATACCCAATTTCTGTAACAGATCCTCCACTATTTGGACCATTCGCTCTAGTTCCTCTCCGGATTCTTCTGGGGTAGTGACCCCTACAAGCTCTACTTTCCCAAATTGATGCTGCCTTATCATACCTTTAGTATCCTTGCCACTGCTACCAGCCTCCGAACGGAAACATTCACTGTAGGCAGTCATCCTAATGGGAAGCTCCTCGGCCTGGAAAAAGTTATCAGAAACAAAATTAAGGAGAGTCACTTCACTTGTGGGAATCAAGCGCATTCCGCCATCCACAGCGAAAGACTCAGAAGAAAATTTAGGTAGCTGACCTGCTCTATACATCGCCTCTTCCTTAACCAGATAAGGAGGAAAGTACTCCTTGTAACCATAAGCCCGATTGTGCTCCAACATGAAATCCTTGAGTACTCTAACTAATTTGGATCCCTCTCCTATCAAGCTGGAAAATCTCGCTCCGGAAATCTTCGAAGTATTAATAAAATCCAATATGCCGAGCGATACCCCAAGTTCGTCATGCGATTTTGGGATAAAAGAGAAATTCTTCGCTACACCGCTCGATCTAACTTGAAGGTTGAAACTCTCATCTTTTCCAGGAGGCACATCCTCAGATAAAATATTAGGAAGATTCAGTAGGATCGTATCGAGTCTCTCAGAAACTATCTGGATCGCTTCCTTAATCTTTGCAATTTCTGAGTCAATGAATTTAGATTTCTCAATAATCTTGGATCTGACTACATCCGGATCTGAGAAGGATTTTGCGAGATCATTCTTCGCCGCTTGTAGTGTGTTCAGAGTAGTGATTTGTTCCCGCTTTTGTTTGTACAAATCGATAACAGAGGTAGGATCAAACCTCAAGCCCCGTTTCTCCATCATTTCAGCGAATCGCTTCGTATTAGATGCTATATATTCTAGATCGTTCATTTCGTGTTTTACGCACAGTACTTTCTAAGAATATAGTCCCTAACACCTTCAGAGTCACCAAAAACCTTCATACCACTGAACTTATTCCGAAACCATGTGAGTTGCCTTTTCGCATAGTGACGTATACTCTGTTGACTCTTACTCACCATCTGCTCGAAGGAAATCTCGGATCGCAAATAGGATGCTATCTCCCTGAATCCACAGATCGTTGTAACCGCAGGATTTTTATATATCTCTTCGTCCTGTATAAGTGCCTTCACTTCATCCATGGCACCGGAATCTAGAGCCTCAACAAAACGCTCATTGATTCTAGAATAAAGTACTTCCCTGCTTTCTGGAATGACAGAAACAACTTCTATGGAACTATACGGCACCCTGAAAATTGTGGACCCGTCATACAACTGCTGAATCGTTTTTCCTGTATGAACTAGATATGCAACATCGCGGACCAACTTGTACTTGTCACTGGGGAAGAGTGAAATATCTAGATTAAAGCCTGCTACAAAGGAGCTGAGGAAAGAGGAAGAACCAAGACGATCATACTCTAGCGATAAATCACGCAGCAAGCTGGGTGGAAGAGATGGAAGAAGATTAACTCCATGTATCAGGGAGTATATGTACATCGGAGTACCACCAACAACCAAGGGTATCTTACCCTCCATCCAGACTGTCTCTAAAGAATCAGCGCAATCCCGCATCCACTCAAAAACAGATGCCCTACAAGAGGAGAAAACTGAGAGATATCCATACAACAAACCTGAATCCGCTGGTGCTTGACTTGTCAATACAGGAACTTCTTTATAGACCTGCTTTGAGTCTGCGTTTATGACGGTGAAGATCTCATTGGATTGATGTAAACTACACGCAATAGCAGTCTTCCCGGCAGAAGTCGGACCTGTGAGTACAAGAACCCTGCGCGAATTGACAAACCCACACACAAACGAAACTATTGAACAAGCTCTTCTTCTTTCTCATGAGAGGCTTCACACTCCAACTCAGATGAAGATGAGGTATCCTTAGACTTCTTTGATCCCCTCATGACGCCGGTTGGAATTTTTTCAAATGCCTGCGTCCTACGATTCCAAAAGTACTTTCTCATTATAAGCTTGGACTCAAACAAGATGATCTGATCATTGCTATCGATGAGCATATCTTGATCTCCAAGGACAACCGCATTGTAATACATCTCTTGCAATTTATTTCGAAAAGCTTGTCTTATTGAGTAATCTTCATCAAATCTCAGTTCTTCATTCATACTCATCAATCCTTGGTTAAATCTTTAAAATGTTAAAAAAGCTATTTATTGCAATAATAGTATATTATATCACGAATGTAAACATCTACTTAATCGGTCAGGACTTTATATTAACAACAAAACAATTCATTCAACCTATAAAAGCAGAGGAGAGTTTCTCACAATAACAAAAACAGATTTTGATCAATGATAGAAATAAGGATAAACATAGTAGAGCAGTATTCATATAAAGACTAGGTGATACTTTAACTACCATAAAATTAAATTTCAATAAACCAGTCATTCTATTTATATGCAAAAGAATATCTAAAGGCACTAGATGTGGTGCATATCAACGAATCCAAAATTCAATATGTGTCCCTCTGCGCTGTATTTTTAAGTCGTCCGTGCATTCTAGACAACTCGAGTCTATCATTATAATGACTTAAGTAATAGCGCTACTGCTGCGTAGTATGATTTCGATTCCTCATCATTACATCGGGACAACTCTGTTGTACCTTAGTCTACTCTCGAGCCTCTTTAGGAGAGTAAATATTTCTCTATTCCTCAATTCCATTATTTTCCTTACTCTTTTTCACGCATATATATCGGATAATTTTCTTTTGCAGAATGTATATTTGAGCTCCCATGCAAATTTGCCGTTCTACTACAAGATCATAGCAAGCTGGACGACGCATGAAGGTTCGATGATTCTGTGGATATGGTCACTCTCTTTGTATTTGTTCCTGTTTTCGAAATTTTATAGAACGTCACAAATTAGACAGCTTGTCATTACAACGCAGTCTTACGTTTTATCAATATTTCTAGTTTTTATAATTTACTCAGGCAATCCATTTAAGAAAGTCATTCTTTCATCTACTAATGGACTAGGTCTCAATCCTATATTACAAGATCTAGCCCTCATGATTCACCCACCGATCCTCTATTTAGGATATGTTGGCACTTCTATTTGTTTTTCCATTGCGATTGCAATCCTACTCAGCAGCCGATCACGTGAGGAAGAATTTAAAATCCTGAATCATTTTCTATTAGTCGCATTTACATTTCTCACGCTTGGTATAGGTCTTGGAGGGTGGTGGTCATACAGGGAGCTCGGATGGGGAGGTTTCTGGAGTTGGGATCCAGTAGAAAATGTTTCCTTGATGCCATGGCTACTCCTATTGGGAGCTTTACACTCGTCTTTTCTATCTGCGAAAAGAGGTCTGTTTAAAGGATTATCTATCATACTTTCAATTCTCGGATTCATTGCAAGCATCTGTGGAACTTTCATCACTAGGACGGGTATGACAGAGTCGCTACACACCTTCAACACAAACGCGGAAAGCGGGGTATACCTCCTGATCATTACTCTGGTACTATTTGTTACTTCCATGTGGATTCTCATTACGAGACATAGGAGCCTGTACGCCGCTGAACCTAAAGATATCCGATTTTCCGGGAACATGGTGGCACACTTCATATTGATACAGAATATTCTGTGCATTTTACTGTTCGTAGTAATCTTTACTGCTACTATCCTACCTGCTGCATCAAAACTACTTGGATATGATGCAATGTATATTGATCAGTCTTTTTATAATTCTATTTTTGGGCAAATTGGAGCAATTTTGGGGATCTGTTTATCTCTTTTCATCGGATTAAAGAGTTACAAGAAGCTATATCTCGAATTCATCATTCTTATATTGCTGGCATCATTACTTTCGTTAGGGAATTTTAACAACACCCTGACTGCTTTCCTCTCATTTTCTGGAATGCTTACCATTCTAAGTGTCTCCGTGTCCTATATAAGAAACCTGAAAAAAGAAGTACGGATCACTGCTATAGCAACAAATAAAATGAACAGTTCTTTCCTGACACACTTAGGCTTTGGTTTACTTCTTTATTCGATTGCAGGATTCGCATCTCACTCAGCAGAAGTAAAGAAGTACTTCAAACCAGGCGATCAAATCACAATAAAAACCTACAACATAGGCTTAAAAGAATACAGTAAAATAGACAACCTCCTCTTTACAGGTATCAGAGGGGTTTTCACAGTGAACCAGACAGGCAGACTGGAGCCAGAATTCAGGTTTTATAAACAGGAGAAAACCCTAAACACAGAATCAGCGACAATCCACTACCTCCTTGACGACGTACAAGTAGTGATCAGTGGAGTAGATGAAAAGTTCGGGCTAGCAGTGGAGATCTACTATA
Source organism: Neorickettsia helminthoeca str. Oregon (assembly GCF_000632985.1). Lineage (NCBI taxonomy): Bacteria > Pseudomonadati > Pseudomonadota > Alphaproteobacteria > Rickettsiales > Anaplasmataceae > Neorickettsia > Neorickettsia helminthoeca. The sequence continues at coordinate 506,296 of NZ_CP007481.1, forward strand.
AGGAGAAAATACAACTGATCTGGCTAAGCCTGATAATTATATTATTCGGGGTTCTGTACAAAATCTGCGATCCTTAATTGCCACCAAGATCGGCACAACCAAGACTTATAGCACTGAATTTTGTTGCTCCATCGCTAACATCCATACTATCAAGCTTACTATTCACTATCGCGTGTTCACCAATACTGGAAAACACTTTTATAACTCCAAGAACTATTAATGCAGATAGAGATATTGCCCTAATGATATATCCGACAGGTACAGTACCATTACCTGTGCGCCCAACCACGATAGCACCTGAATTTTCCATACTTTGCACTACCTTTCCGATGGTGCTGCAAATTACAAGCAAACAAGCAAGCAGCGGCAGAGCAAAGTAGGAAGAAAATCGTCCCTGCTTTTTAGATGGGTCACTCTCCTTTTCATCATGTTCCCTGCGACGTTGTTCATCCGCCACCATGATCTTCAGTACGGAAGCGACTATCACAAGCGTTAACGCACTAAAATCCACAGCACTTTGTAGATTCACAGGTATTCCAAGAGATTTATGGCAATTCCTTAAACCGTACGGAACAAAAATCTCGATAACTGCGATAAGTTCGCTAGCAAGGAAAATCAAGGACGCTGCAAACTCAAAATTAAACGCTGCCCTTTGCAGGAAACAAGGAGCTTTTAGACATTTTTCTACAAGCTTAAGGTTTTCTTGATACTCAGCATCTTCTATAGCTGAAACTTTATCTAACTTATGAATTTCATCTAGTTCAGATCGTAAATTAGCTTTTCCGCGCACAACATAACAACGAGACACAAGATGCATTGCCACACACGTAACTGCCAACACCAAAGATACTATCTCGATGAAAGTCCATACCTGCTCCTTGAGATCACGTCTAAAAAGTCCGGCCTGAGCAAGGCACGCAGCGACATAAATAAAGACAAAAGTTGCAATACCGGAAAAAACACTTAAGACCCCAAGGTAGACTTCTAACTTTTTTATACGCTCACACTTGGCAAGCAAACGATCTATAGGTTGCACTGATTTATCTGCTAAAAGTGGTATTTTTTCTTCATTTTTCATAAAGGCCTCCTATCTCCAGGACAAACAGAAACGGATAACGCGTCGAAATAATTGAAGAGATCTCTCAAAAAAGGAACCTGAATATTAGATATAAGGGGGAAAAGAGCTTTCCAGCGCCTTCATCGACTGCCAAGGGAAAAATCTTTTCTACAAAAGGAGTCGTAAGGATTAATTCTCCTACTATCTCACCTTTCCTTACAGGTGCAGGGACGCAATCACGATACTTCAACGTGACTGTGATACCCTCTTCAGACTTTCCATAAACCGCGTACACATCCTTCGGGACCGTAATTGGTAAAACCCTCTTACTAGAGTATAGCACATTTAGTATGGCAATGTGTTCACCTTTTGAAAATATTCTTTTACTTTTAAAATTCGCCAGTGAGTAACGAGCAAGCTTTTGAACCTCAGTGCTCCTATCTCGCTTACTCTTCAAACCATTCACTAGAATAAAGAACCTCCTTCCATCAGCCAGAAAAGAAACAACTACACCAAAACCACCAGCATCCGTGCTTCCAGTCTTGATTCCGTCGAATTTTAAATCTCTTTGATGATACAATGATAGCATCTCATTGGTATTGTTTTGTTTAATATTATTAAACATCAAACCTTTTTCTGAGAATAGATAATAATATTCCGGGAAATCTTCATATATTTTGACTGCTAACTTTACTACATCTCTCGCGCTCATATAATGATTCTGAGCTGTAAGGCCTGTAGTATTGACAAAACTGGAATTACTCAAACCCATGGATTTTGCTGTTTGATTCATTTCCTCAACGAATGCCTCTTCCGACCCCATTGAACCTTCTGCTACAACTACACTTGCATCGTTCCCTGAAAGAATTGCGATTCCCTTTAAAAGATCCTCGACTTTAACTTTTTGCCCCTCTTTTAAAAACATTGTAGATCCACGTTTTTCCCAGGCATTTTTACTAACTCTATATACATCATCCATTTTTACTATTCCGGCTTTCAGCTTGCTAAACATCAGATATAGAGTCATCAATTTGCTCATGGAAGATGGATGCATAATCTCATCTGCATTGTGCTCAAATAAGACTATGTTGTTAGTATAGTCCAGGATTAATGCCTGCTTTGCTGAGGTTGTAAAATCCGCTGCAGAACTTATACTTAGCACTAGCGTGAATAAACAGAGCATCAGAATCACATGCTGTCTTAAGACAGCCTTTAATTTCAGTATAGATTTCATTACAGTGGACTTCTTGGTGTCTGCTGGAATACTAGTTTCTTTTGTTCTTGCACTCAACATTTTGTCACTTTCATATGATAGGAAGGCTCACCGGTACAGTTAACGAAATAAATTCAGATTCCATCATTCTGGATGTTGGGGGTGTCGGATATAACGTCTTCACAACACGCAGAGCAATGGAGAACCTAAGAACTGGGCAGAAACTATCTATATATATAGAACATTATATTGCAGAGAACACCATCAAGCTATATGGTTTTCCTTGCAAAGAATCACAGGAAATTGCAAAGATCCTGGTAAAAGTGAAAGGTATAAACTACAAGATAGCCCTGACTTTACTGGATCACCTAGGAGTGAATGAACTGATTGCAAGCATCCGTGATAAAAATGAGGTCAAATTAAAAGTCAAAGGGATCGGGGATAAGTTGATCAAGCGCATCATCACGGAAACATACGAAGAGTTCCTAAAACTCGATTACTCTGAAGATCATGTGAATAATGTACACACCTCTTTAAGCAATGAAGCGGTCTCTGCATTAGTAAAACTTGGCTTTCAGCAAAAATCTTCACAGAAGGCTGTCTCAGAGATCATAGCAAATAATCCCGATATCGAAATAAATGATCTGATAAAACTTGCACTAAAGATGCTCTAGCTCGATCGCATGCTGTACTTGGGGGAACTCAAGATAAGATCTTGGTAAAAAGGGCTGTATTGCTACTATGAATCGTAGTAGAGTTACGTTAGTTGGTGGTGTGTTATCAAAACAGTGAGAAACGAAGTGCTTAATGAGAAAGATATACCCCATGATCCAAGTGTTAGACCACAATCCATGGAAAAGTTTGTTGGACAAAAACACGTGATAGAGAATTTACAAATTTTCATAGATTCCGCACAGAGGAGAAATGACGCATTAGATCATATTCTTTTTTATGGTCCTCCAGGTTTGGGTAAAACGACTCTGGCACACATAATCAGCAACGAACTACGAAGTAAAATCTATACAACTTCAGGACCCCTATTATCGAAAGCTGGTGATATAGCAGCAATACTCACGAACCTACAAAGAAACGATATCCTTTTCATTGATGAAATACATAGGTTACCTTCAACCGTGGAAGAGGTGTTATATCCGGCTATGGAAGATTATTGCCTTGATATTATTGTCGGAGACGGCCCAGCGGCTAAGAGCATCAGAATAAATCTAGCAAAATTCACTCTAGTGGCTGCGACTACGCGTATAGGGATGTTATCCAATCCACTGAGAGATAGATTCGGCATTACGATGAGATTGGAATTCTACACTATAGATGAATTAGTCGAATTACTACGTGAAGCCTCAGATAAATTATCGGTTCGCATCGAGGAAGATGGAATAGTAGAGCTCGCCAAACGCTCCAGAGGAACACCCAGAATCGCCTTAAGATTATTGAAAAGAATACGCGACTTCCTCGAGGTAAGTGAAAATGATCTTATTACCACTGGTTTCGCTGATTACGCACTGAATAAAATGGAAATAGATAAATTTGGCTTAGATAAGCTTGATTATACCTATATGAACTTCATCTCGAAGCATTACTCAGACTCTCCTGTGGGAATCAAAACTATTGCCTCAGCCATCTCAGAAAAGGAAGACTCAATAGAGGAAATGATAGAACCCTATCTAATCAAAATAGGTTTTTTACATCGCACACCTAGGGGGCGCAAATTAAGCAAGAAGGCGCTTGATTATCTTGCCTCCAAGTGAGTAGGGACTTAGGTACCATATTCTCGCGCATTTCTCGAGGCGAGCTCCACGGACTGATTAAGATTGAGACACTCACCACAAGGAAAAATACCAATCCAGACAGCGGAATATAGCTCCCACCGAATCAGTCAGTGTTGAGCAAGATTGGTACACCTACTGCAGGCAAGAATACCATCGCAGATAGTGACCTTCATAACAAACAGCATCCCGCGGCAAGTATGATATCCCACGCCATTGGCGCTCTAAATTCAACACCTCCTCCATTAAAGTAACCACACAAGGTATAACATAGCAGCACCCACGGAAGTAGGATCACATCCTAAAGAGTCAGCGCCCCTCTTACCAAAGCGTTCTGCGAAATAACGTGATCATTCATGAAACCCTCTGATGTAGCTGCCGCAGCTGCACGACCGACGTATCTTAGTTTCCTTGAGCAATAATCTTCAAACAAAGGAGCAACGAAAAACCAAGCCCCCATATTCTTAGGCTCTTCTTGACACCAAAGCAGCTCAGCATCCTTATGAATCTTCACGACTTCCAGGAGCTCTTCCTTTGGAAATGGATAAAGCTGCTCAATCCTTACCAAGAGTATTTCACTCGAATTAAGCTCCGCTAAAAGGTCGTAATATACCTTCCCGCTGCAGAAAATCACTCTACGGATACTGTCACGTTTGGTGCGATCGTAGATCACATTTTTAAAGCTACCATCTGTAAAGTCACTCAATGTAGATACAGCCATCTTGTGCCTCAACAGAGACTTAGGACTGAAAACAATTAATGGCCTGACAACATCACTCAGAACCTGCCTACGGAGAGCGTGAAAAAAATTCGCAGGCGTAGTGCAGTTTATGATACGCATATTGTTCTCAGCCGCAAGCTGAAGGAACCTTTCTACACGAGCAGACGAATGTTCCGGACCCTGTCCTTCGTATCCGTGAGGTAATAACAATACTAGACCGGTCCTACTCAACCATTTTATTTCACCCGAGGAGATATACTGGTCTATCATAATCTGTGCGCCGTTGGCAAAATCCCCGAATTGCGCTTCCCAGAGCACAAGCTTCTTTGGTTTTAATAGACTATAACCATACTCAAATCCTAAAGCTCCGTACTCTGATAGAGGGGAAGTAACAACGTCAATTTTCGCAGAATCGGAGAGAGTATTCAGCAGACACAGCTCCTCTCCTGTAGACTGCGAAAACAAAACTGCATGCCTATGTGAAAAAGTCCCTCTTTTACAGTCCTGTCCGGTGAGTCTTATCGATATTCCCTCATTTAAGAGCGATGCAAATGCAAGACTCTCACCATTTCCCCAGTCTATATTGTCACCAGCAAGGATTGATTCTTTTCTTTGGAGTAGTAATCTAACCACCTTTGAATTTGCATCAAATTCTCCTGGAACATTATTGAGCTTCTCCGAGAGGGTAACAAGAATCTCTTTGGATACGCTTGTATCAGTTGAAGGCTCATCCTTTCTTTCTTGTCCGAGACAGCCCTCCCACCCTTTTCGCATGAGAAATTCCGGTTCTGGCTTATATTCTTTACTTTTATTTAACTCAGTTTCCAGGAGATCCCTGAAACCGCCCTTGCGTGCTGCGACATCAGCGGCTGAAATAACACCCTCTTGTATCAACTGCTCGGAATAAAGGTCAACGACCCTCTTATGCGAAGCAATCACATCATACATTACAGGCTGCGTGAATTTTGGTTCATCCATTTCATTATGTCCATACCGCCTGTATGAGACGATATCTATTACCGCACTCTTATTGAACTTGCTCCTAAACTCCGATGCCAGTAGAGCAACATATAAGACTGCTTCAGGATTGTCAGCATTCACGTGAAAAATTGGTATATCAAATGACTCACCAAGGAAAGATGGAAAAGGTTGCTTCCGCGCATACTGAGGGGGGGTAGTGAATCCTATCTGATTGTTTACTATGACGTGCAAGACTCCACCACTCTGATATTGTTGAAGGCTTTCCAAAATCATGGATTCATAGACTACCCCTTGACCAGAAAACGCTGCATCACCATGAAATAAGACTGGGAATACGGTCATACCCTCATCCTGCATTGCCCTAGCATATCCGAGTAGCACTGGATCAACAGCTTCCAAGTGAGATGGATTATGCAACATCATGGCCGAAATCTCTGTATGACTCAAAAACGACTTGTGAGTACAGGAAGCACCAAAGTGGTACTTCACATCACCAGAGACTGCAAACTCAGCTGGAAAAGGTGCACCACCAGCAAATTCAGCGAATAGGGCTTTATATTTTTTTCCAAAAATATTTACAGCAAAGTTTAGTCTTCCCCTATGTGACATTCCGAGTAAGACATCTGTATGACCGGAAATAGCGGCAACTTCTATGATTGCCTCCATAGCAACTAAGGCTGCATCGCAACCCTCCAGCGAGAAACGCTTCCCGCCTTTGAACTTAATGTTAAGAAATTCTTCCAGTCCATCAGCCTTTACTAAAGTATCTAGGAGAGCCAACTTGACTGAAGAGTCAAACTCCGTACGGTAAAATGGCCTACTTTCTAATCTTTCTTTGAGCCAATCTACTTCCTTATTCTCCGAGAGAAACATAAACTGAGCAGAGATATTTCCGCAATAGACAGCATGCATAGACTCAACTACCTCAGCGACAGTAGGACTGCTCCTATAAGACACATCATCTAGCCCATGAAAGGATGGATCTAACTCAGCCTTCCTATATGCCCTCGCCAACCCAAGAGGATCCAGATCAGCTGCAAGGTAGCCGAACCTACGATAAGAATTCTTCAAAGCTTCGATCTTATAACCTAGCAGGGACTGATCCGTATGTTCACTGCCTTCTTGGGCCATTTTGGCCCGAACATTAACTGATTTTTTTGGCTCAAAAAATGCTCTCCAACTCGGATCTACGGAATTCGGGCTATCCAGATAAGATTGTTGAATTTTTTTGAAAAGCTGATTATCTGCATTCCTTATATCGGGCCTTATATCGGGCATCTCTTGTATCAATTGTGTATATACCTTCAGTAGTTATTAGACTATAACTCAGCCAGATAAACAACATTGGCTCAGAAAAGAAATTTAAAAAAAAGTAGTCCGGATTCTGACTCAACTCACTATTGCGAGCTGTGCACTCTGAATTGAGAGCCCCTCTTGCTAGGATGTAACATCAATGATGCCTCTTCTCATAGGAACAATGCAGCTCTCCGAAATGTCCACGATTGATGACGCGGTGCCACTGACACCCTGATTATCACCAATAATATAGTCAACTCTTTTCCTTATATAGCCATCTATCCGTGTAAAATTCGTTGTCGGAACCTTACTGGAAATATTCACACTAGTCGCACATATAGGTCGGTTGAACAATTGAAGTATCCTCAACGCAATCTTTGAATCAGGAATCCTTACGGCAATCTTCCTGGGAAAATGAAAGCGCAAATGAGATGTATCCTTCCTGGGAACAATGAATGTCACAGGACCTGGAGAATACCTTCTTATGAGAGATGACTGATATTCAGTAAGCTCAGCTAATCTCGATATCCAAGAAAAATTCCATACCATGACTGGCAGATTTTTTTTTATATTTCTCTGCTTGAGCCTATATATACGTAGCTTTGCATGATAATTCGATGCGTCACAAGCAAGTGCATACACGGTCTCAGTTGGAAAGATAATTACTCCACCAATACGTAAAAAATTAACTGCCTTTTCTATCATACTTCGAATGAGAGTCCGTCATATGCCGGCATTACATGCGAAACACCTCTAGCACTGAGATTAGCAATTAAATCTTCATAACCCAATTTGTGCGTCATATGAGTTAGAAATGCCCGCTTAGGAGCAACGATTTCTATATATTCCAATGCCTCATCCAAATTAGAGTGAGCATGTGCTTTTTCATAATCAAAACATTCAATAATGAAGACCTCCAAGGAACATGATCTCATGATTTCTAGAGCTTTTTCTGGAATCAATCGCACATCTGTACAATAGACAAACTTGCGATCGAGGATAATACCGCAACTATTGATGTTTCCATGAGTCTGCGGAAAGATCATGCAAGAAATATCACCGGCGAAGAATTCCTCATAATATGGGACAATCCTTGCCTCTAGGTAGCACCGCTTCCACGGAGCTCCGCCTATATGAGACTGACGGAATAGGTATGAATAAACTTGCTGTATATGGGAAATAGTAAATTCATCTCCGAGGACTCGTATAGATCTACGCTCATCAATTGGAGTGAAAGAAGAGAGCTCATGTATACCGGCCGTGTGGTCGAAGTGTATGTGAGTATAGAAAACCTGATCCACACTCGAAAAATTCTCGCGTATGGCCTGGAGCCTCAAATCAGGGGAAGTGTCGATGAGCAATCTAGAGGAGCAACTCTCTACAAGAACTGAGCACCTCGTCCGTACATCTTTGGGGTTCGATGAGAGGCAGACTCTACACGAACATCCAAGAAGCGGAACACCAACAGAGTTACCACAACCCAGAATTCTGATTCTCATTCCCTATCTTCTCTCTCAGAAATCCAAGCTGCCTGTATGGCTTCGAGGATTTTTTCGCTACAGGCTTCTGGGGAACCAACGAATCCTTCCAAGGAAACAATCCAATCACGCAGGTCGGTGAAACGCAGATTTATATTATCCTTGTCACCGTACTGATCCTCGAGTGCAACTGCTATCTCCTCAATGTCACTCCATTTCATAAAAAGGCTAAAAACACACAGAATACCCATGGGGAGACTCGAACTCCCAAGGCCGCAAAAGGCCCGCGGATTTTAAGTCCGCTACGTCTACCATTCCGTCACACGGGCAGAAACAAAATCACATTTTGCTAGAGAAGTATTCAGTGACCAGGTTTGGCTCCATCACGGCCGGATACGGGACATCAGAAAACTTCGGAGAGACTAACAACTTCACCGATCTCTTCTCTTTATCGACTTCCAAGTAATGCGGGTGCTCATTACTACTTCCAAGTGCCCCGGAAACGCAAGGAATACTCGCAGCTCTATCTCTAATTTGGACGACATCACCCTCTTTTAATTCGAAACTGCAGACATTCACTATCCTGTTATTGACTGTCACATGTTTATGTGAGACGAGCTGTCTAGCAGCAAAAATCGTCGGAACCATTCCTGATCTGTATAGAATCGAACTCAGCCTCCGCTCGAGCAATGATACTAAATTATCGTTAGTATTTCCCTTACCTCTATAAGCCTTGGCAAAAATGTTCGAAAATTGTTTTTTTCCGATAACGTAATAGGTCCTGAAAGCTCTCTGCGCAGCATTCTGCTTATAGAAATCCGAGATCTTTTTTATCGGAGACCTCCCGTGTTGTCCCGGGCCGTAATTCCTCTTATGGACAGGATCCTTCTGCGAACCCCAAAGGCTCGCTTTCATCTGCCTACTCACTCTGAACTTTCTTCTTATTGTAGTTGTCATCGCTATATAAAATTACTAGTTACTTCTAACATGCCACGGCTCTTTGAGCAACAAAAAAAATGAACGCGCGCCAGTACCTTATACCAGAAGTACAGAGAATGCGCTAGTAGCAGATCAACGTGACCTAGCCTTCAGAGATTTCTAAGTGGCTTCCCTATTGCGCTGCTTGGGCATCATTTCCACAATCCTCATTAATGCTATTTGAAGGATTGCCTCCTCTGCGCTTTTGTTGTATCATTGTCGTTTCGGTTTTCGAAAGCTAGAGCTCAGATGTTACATCCAATCTGAGAGAATTTTCCGTAGTTTCATAGTATGAAATCCAGCCTTTCCAGAAAAACAGTAGCACTACTGTATGGTGGCTCCTCGCCTGAGCGTGACATATCCCTTTTAACTAAAGAGGTCGTGGAGGCATCCATAGTGAGGCTAGGTCATGGAGTGCTCCCAATTGATGTAGCAGATATCAGTGCAGCACGTACAATCCCGACATTGAAGTGTGATCTTGCGTTCATGGCAATGCACGGACACAATGGCGAAAATGGGTGTATCCAAGGAATGCTCGAGATGAGTGGAATACCTTATACACATTCTGGTGTTCTTGCTTCCTCAATATGCATTGATAAACCAGCAGCGAAACTTTTTTTCAAAGGTTTGGGTGCGAATGTTGCATATTCGAGGCTTGTGACAAGAGAGGAGATATTACAAAGAAAAGTTTTATATCCGAAAAAATATGTACTAAAACCTACGAATGAAGGTTCGAGTAGGAACATTGTTGTCGTGGATGGAGAAAGCCATCTTACTGAACAGAATTATCCTTTCGATGGACCCGTGATGCTAGAAGAATTCATTTCAGGATATGAACTTAGTGTAGCCTTTCTGAGTGGGAGAGTCTTGGGGGGATTGGAGCTTGAATTAAATGGATCTGAGTATTGTAGCTACGATGCAAAGTATAAAAAGGGATTCGCAGAGTGGGTCCCTATCAAAAATATTCCGGATGAGGTTTATCAATCTGCTCTTACGTTAACGGAAAACATCTGCAATATTCTGCACTGCAGGGGCGCTGTAAGGGCGGATTTTAAATATGACGATAAGGAAAGCAAACTCGTCATACTCGAAGTGAACACCTGTCCAGGTATGACCATTTTACCGAAAATTGCGAAAGCATGTGCAAACATGGAGATCGACCAGGTAGTACAAGAGATTATGGAGGACGTCGATTATGGAGTTGCTGCTATGGAATCTTTACACGTACAGTAGACACTTCTCGTATGAAATCTTAAGATGGGGCAATTTAATTTTTATTGCCACAGCGGATAATGCGTAATAAGAGTAGAAAATACGTCATTACATTATCTTACGTACTGCTCTTCACGTTTTTTTTCTTTACTGCCGCGAGTTTTACTGATAGCGTGAAGAACTTCACCAATGGCTTATTAGTTAGACACGGATACTTGTTAACTGATATAAGGATTTCGGGAAGCAATAATTTACGTTTGGACTCCGTTCACAAGATGATGGAAAACTATAAAGACCGTAGTATTATTGCTATACCAATTTCTGGTATTAGGAAGGAGCTACTAAAACAGAAATGGGTTTCTGGTGCAACGGTCATAATGAAGCTCCCAAATATCATAATGATCTCGATAGATGAGCATAAGCCTTTCGCTATTTTCGGCAATACGAAAATAGTAGCAGATGACTTGAGGGCACTTATTCCAATAGACGCTGAAGAAGAAAAAAAATTTACTGGTCTATTGAAGGTTTACTCACAGAATTTTAAGAGGACTTCAATACTTTTAAAAACACTCAAGACAAAGTTAGACAAAGGGACATTAGATAAACTTGCATCAATTGAAGAGATTGCAGACAGACGGTGGAATCTCACATTTAAAAACGGAACAGTTATAAAACTACCGGAAAAGAATCTAGATCTTGCACTGAATCGCGTAAACAAGATTTTACAGAAAAATCCAGATCTGTTAGGACTCAAGAACATCGACTTGAGACTCTTAGACAAAACATTCTTCAGCTAAGAAAGGCTACACAAACTCGATATAAACAATCTAGATGTAGGTTGACGCGCTATCCTTTGGATCATAGGACAGCTTAAGGGTAAAAGCACCTTGAAAAGTCGATGAAAACCCAGTAACACATAGAAAATTCCCGCCTTCAGATAGAGCAGCGCTCACTAGGAAAAGTCATAATACACACGAAATCCTACTGGAAGGAATTCCATACCCAGAAGAGTCAGGATTAAAACTTATCTCATTTTTTAATGACGCAGAAAAACTCCTGTATCTCTGTCCGCTGATTATCTAGGAAAACCCCTGTTTTAGCAGAAGCGTCAAAGATACCATCATTGTGCATCATGCACATATGCCTAGCAGTAGCATAGACTATCACACCTTTTGGAGATAGAACCCTATCGAGAGCAGTAGCAATCTGAGTACATATCCTTTCCTGCATCTGTAGTCTCCTGGTGCACGCATGCACCAACCTCTTTATGCTTCCTATACTGGTAATGAAAGCATCAGGAACATATCCAACAGATATATTTCCAGAAATAGGGAGGATATGATGCTCACAGAAGGAAAAAAATGGAATATCCTTCAAGACAACAAGCGATTCGGTACAACAGCTTTCCATTGGAGTGATTAAGGAATCTAGGCTGTTATGCGCATAACCGGCAAAACACTTAGTAAGAATCTCTAACAGTAATCTAGGTGTATCCTTCAGTTCTCGTCGATCTGGATCATCCCCTATCGCGGCAATGAATCCGCGAATATCATCCTCAGATAACTTCCGCACCACTCACTACCTCAACTAATTCCCTTGTGATTTTCTCCTGTCTTCCTCTATTATAGAGACGCTTGAGATCATCTGCGACGTCCTGTGCATTTTTAGTTGCAGCATCCATTGCAAACATCCTACTCATATTTTCGCTTACCTTGGCCTCCTTCAGGCATTCATAGAGCTGCGCGCACACATACTTCCCGTAAAGAAAGGCAAACAATTCATCACGTTCTGGCTCTAGACCACACATATGCGACTCATGAAAAATAAAGCTATCCCGTGTAGGAATCCTCAATAACTCTGGATGCATGGTCATTGCATTGAAAAATCTCGTATAAAGAATGCTGAAGGTAACTTCATCTCCGGCAGTTGTAATCAGATCAATAACAGAAGCAAAATCCATTTCACTTTCAAGTACATCCATAGTATCCACCAAGAACTTGCTTGAGAGAGCAACTTTTTTCCCTATAAAACAGAACGATACCCGTCTCCTGCTCAAATCTGGGAAAATCATCCGGAAGTACTTAGTGATCGAGGAATTATATCCACCACACAAACCCTTGTCGGAGGATAACACGAACAACACCTCTCTTCCTGCTGCGCAATCTGACTTCGAATTTGAAGGAATTCCTGCTTCAGCAAATCTCCCAAGTCTGTACAGCGAACCCAAAACTTCATCTTTATAACGATGTGCGGCAGCGAGTGCCGCCTTGGAGTGCCTCAACTTCGAAGTAGCAATCATCTGGGTGACCCTCGTGATTTTCTTAGTCGAGTTCACGGAATTAATACGGAGTAACAGGCTCTTCAGGTCTGACATTTAGAATCGATATACAAATCGGTTACATATAGAATAGCAGCTCAGATTGTTTTTTAAACAGCAAATGCATTCAAACATACATCATGGAGTAATAGCGGACTGTTTATAAAGGACTCCAAAACAGAAAGTGATTCCGAACACGCTCTCAATTAAACCAAGGTCTCATAAAGGTAAAACCTAAATAACAGCTGTAGAATCAAAATACTCCTCAAGTGTATCCATCATGAATACGTTAAAAACTATTCTAGTATATCGTGATCCTACTAATATTCGGATATAATTAACATTATATTTAGATTTAAACATAGCATCCGCTATGTATATTGCACTATTTATGACTGACACACATTTAAATACTGAAGGAAAAGTACTTATCATTATAGGATCGGTAATAGCGCTTCTGTCATCACTTACGCTTCTGTCATCACTTATTATTGCAACGTTGACGGTTAGGCTAAACAGAGCGCAGTCTCGCACTAACACGCGAGCAAGTTTTGAAGTTTTTTTGCGTGACCAAGGAAAGCTAACACTACTACCTTGTAAGACACCAGATGAATATACAAGTTCATCTATGATGAGGCTGGCGGAGGAAGGTCATATAACCCATGAAGAACAGCAATCATCCATAGGTATACCAGAAGAGAAAGCAATTATTGCCCAAACAGAACCAAGTGTGTACTCCGATATATTGAAGATAAGAACAAAGCTGCCCGCTGGAAACACTGAAACAGTGCTACTTTATAACCAAGAACTCCTTAATGCAGGCGCACCTGTTTCCGACATTGGTGGCAACTCTGGATGTGGTTCTAGAGAAACACTTCTCACTTCTAGGAAGAGAACACCACTCACAAATCTTGTCGATCACTGTGATGTATCTCCAGAGCAAGCTTCAGCTCGTGATTCATCGATAAGATTAAATTCCGAGCAAGGTACAATCAGTGGACCTAATGAGGATTTAAGACAGACTTGTAAAAGTACACCAGAAGAAAGCGGTAGTTTACACCATTACCTTGCAAATCCATCGCTTCTCGGGGGCTGTGAAAAGCTAACTTTAGAAGAGTCAAGGGACGAAGCTTTTTCTGCTGATAGATTAGATTCGCTTTATTACGAGGAAGTAGAGAGACCGGAAAATAATGGAGGGAATTCACTTTATGTTGTGGAACTAAGCAAAATACGTGAGGAACTAAACTTCCTTGGTATAGAACTAAGCAAAATACGTCAGGAACGACGCTCTCTTGGTGCGGCAGTGAATAAAATAGATGAGGAGCTAAGCTCTCCTGTTACAGAGCAAGATGGAATGCATGTAATCATGGTACTTCTTTGCGAGGAAGTAAAGGAATTAAGGAAGAAGTTACAGTCTGTTTATGCGGAAAACGCTAAAATGCGCGATGAGATATGCGCTAACACAGCAGAAATACAAGAACTAAAAGCGCCTTCATGCACCGTTGAGAAACTAGATCCAAGTCTGTTACATTGTAATCACCAGATAGAGGAACTAACGAAGGAGTGCTCATTTCTTCGTGGGAAGCTAGAGTTGGAAATTTCATTTCGTGATAGTCAGGAGAAGAAACTACGTGAGACAATAAACTCAGCAACTTTAGTTACTAATCAGCAGATAAAAAAAATAGAGGAGGACAATAAACTTAATTACGAGGAAATAATTGCACTGAGTTCGATGATACACTCTAATAAAAAGTCTCTTAGTGTACAAATCGATGAACTGAGAATGCAACAACAATCTTTTGAGATAAAACTAGGAGACATTTCCACTTCGCCTCGTAATAAGCAACGACGTAGGAAGTCAAACTTAGGCGATTTAGGAGAAGGAGATTTCTATGCCAATGATGAAAGTCCATCTCATGCATTAGATACAAGTCATACCCTGCAATTGAATAGAGCTGGACAACGCGCTCCATATGCGTAGATTTCTTCCTCATGGCGAAAACAGCATAGTCACCGCACAGGAGCCAGATGAAAAGACTCGTCCGCTAGAAGGTATTCAAGCTCAGCGGACTTTATGGGTATCACGACTTTTCTGAGGTGCTTCGTACTCTCAGTGTCATTGCATCAAATGAGTTACAAATTGCTCGGCTGGTGCAGATCCTGAAGCGAAAGCGCCTGCTAAAGGAATCTCATCTCAAAATCCAACGTGATACCTAGCTTTTCCCTCACCCCATCTTTGACGGTGCGACAAAGATCAATTAAGTTCTCCGAGCTCTCACAACCATGGTTTATAACAAAATTGCAGTGCTGTTCCGAAATCTGTGCTTTTCCTATTGAGAAACCACGGAAGCCCGCTTTCTCTATCAACTCCCAGGCTTTATAGCCAACAGGATTTTTAAAAATTGATCCAGCGGTCTTAGAAAAAATTGGTTGGGACTCCTGCTTCTTTCTTATCATCTCCAACATTATGGACTTTATGGAGTCCCTAGGAACTACATTAGTAGCATCGAAAATTACCTCAATACAGATGTAGTGCGATGGTAAGGAATTAGATCGATATTGAAATCCAATCTCTTCCTTTGAAAGAGTGATGATCTCACCATTGTCAGCAATAAAAGTCGCAGAAGTAACAAGATCTTTCGTTTCACAGTTATAGGATCCCGCATTCATAGCAACTGCACCTCCGATAGTACCGGGAATCGTAGAGAAAAACTCGAATCCCCCTATACTATTTTCTAGAGCAAGCTTCGCTAAATTAGACTGTAATGCCGCTGCTCCAGCAATGATTTTTCCATCTTCATATGATAGGTAATTAAAATTCCTGCCTAACTTCAAAATAATGCTCTCTATCCTGTCGCCGGCTAAGATATTCGACCCAGCACCCAAGATGAAAAAAGCATTATACCTGCTAAAATGGATGAGTTCGTCGAGGTTCTCAGCTTTGAACAACTTCGCCTTACCACCGACTTTAAGCCAAGTATAATTCATCAGATTAATCTCTTTAAATCTGTATTTCATGTTTCTTGAAATTCATAGAAATGAAATAAATCTCGTGATATTCTACCAGTTTGTCTTCGGATTCTAAATGATGAAGTCTTTTTCGATAAGTACCATTCTGCGGATTAAATGTTGAGAACCAGGTTTGTAATGCTTTCTATGATGCTGTCTTTCAGCCTTTCTTCGTGCGCGAAACGTGGGATACCTTTTTCAGCTTACCCACTTCAGAATCCACAAGGGGTATATTTCGAGAGTGATCCTGAATTTGTCTCTGCATACATGCGTTATATGAACGCTTCGCAAAGCAATGAGCGTCCGGAAAGCGCTGTGAGTATACTCAATCTCGAAAGCGTTGGCGAGCTAGAAGAGATCAATCCCGTAGATGCCGGCTGGGAAGTTAAAACATTACCTGCCGGAAAAACAGACCTAGAGGAGTTCTTAGATAACTCTGTTGAGACAGCCAGATCATTCGTCACAGACGCTGTGAAGAAAGTGCAGGATTCTGCTGAGGCTGTCAAAAATGTAGCTAGTAAGCAATTCGGTTTCGATGATGAAACAAACAAAAATTCGTCTCGAAATAAAACAAAAGAAACCTCCAGAACTAAGATTCAGCAGTCTCAAGATGAATTAATCCAGGACAAAAAAACACCTGACTCCCAGGCCCAATCTTCTTCGAATGAGTCAAATCGCAACGACGGGACAGTAAGTACTGTCGAAACCATCCCTGATTCAGGCAGCGGAAAAGTATCCAAAAAAAAATCTAGATCAACATCTAAGAAAAGTAAGAGCCATCTTTCCACCGGTAGCAAAGAGGTTTCACAGATTGAGGCAGAGGGTGACAAATTGCTCCCCACTTTTTACACACGGGAAAAAACACATAAGCTGCCATTCTGCGCCGAAAACTGCTCCAGAATCGCTATATATTCTACCTATCCAGTGGTGGGTAGCAGAGATCCGCGCATAAAGTCAGTTGATACTCTTAGTACGCAACGGAATGTGTATTCTACCCATCCCGTTGCGTTAGATAGAAGTAATTTGCGTACGAAATTAGCCGGTATTTTCGATGCAGGGCACGATCGCTTTTCCGTTACGGATAGGTGAGTAACGTCCTATCTCAGCACAGAACTAGGGCAACGTTGTCACCTGGCTGGGAGAAACCAGACTGAGAAAGCGCAAACGATGACCACAGCCAGAGCCAAGTACCCATATTCAATTAGAAACTCTGTCAGGATAGCCTTGTAAGCAAGTCGGCTGTATTTTTCCTGATCTATGAAAGCTGGACTGGAGCTTGTGAAAAGCGCCAGGAAGTATTACCAAGGATTCGCAAGAGGCAATGGTAGAACTATCACGATCGTCGATTCCTGCCAGAAGTTTTCCATTTGTGACTCCAGTGGCGATAAATATCGCCTCTCCTCTGACCATCTCATAATGGGTATAGGATTTCTCTAGATCCAAGATACCTAACTTTCTCGCATACTCCCTACGTTCATTATCCTGAAGAAGTAGCTTCCCTATCATCGTACCCCCAAGATTACGTACAGCTATAGCAGATAACACACCTTCAGGTGCACCACCACTACCCATATATGCATCTGTTTCCCCTTTCAATATAATGGAGACGATAGCGGAGATGTCGCCATCGGTGATTAGCCTCACCTTGGCGCCTGCCTTTCTTATATCCTCGATCAACTGCTGATTTCTCTCTCGTTTCAAGACAGTGATAATCAGCTTGGCAGCAGATTCCACACCTTTAGCTGAGGCAATGCTTTTGAGATTCTGTGCAACGGTATTCTCGAAGCTAACCTCACATTCATAAGGTGTATAAATCTTTTCCATATAGACATCCGGGGCACAGAGAATACTACCAGACCCCCCAAAACCTAGAACCGAAATTGCGCCTTCCCTGAAGTCCGCACAAATATCCGTACCTTCAAGTGGATCTACAGCTAGGTCCAGTTCTAGGCCCCCATTTCCGAGTCTTTCCCCTATATAAAGCATCGGCGCTTTATCTCTCTCGCCCTCGCCTATCACGACACTGACAGTTGCAGAGATCTGATTGATAGCGCTTCGCATTGTTTCAACTGCTATTCTATCAGCTTCTTTACTATTTCCTCTACCTGCAAAACTATACGAAGCAAAAGCAGCTTTCTGCGTTACAGACAAGAAATCCAGAATGTAATCACTAATCATACTTCTTAAGGACACCAGCGAGGATGGTAGCAGAAATCCTGCATTTCGGCAAATATCAAAGTACCTTTTCGATTTTTAATCTCAAGTCTGCACAGACTTTCAAGGCGCATGGACAGCTCTAATGACGGGTTCGGCGAAGTGTGAAGCAAAATAAATATATCACACTTCAACCATAAGAAGCCGCTAATCCTTTTTCGCCTTCTTCCCCTGAGTTGAGGAGGTCTTTTTATTCCCAGATGGAAGAACCTTCTTTGCAATTTTTGGAGCACTCTTCTTTTTCTCCACCATAGAGATGGCTGTCTCAAGAGAAAGACTCTGAGGATCTTCCGACTTTGGTATTGGAGCATTGATCTTTCCGCATTTTATGTACGGCCCATACCTTCCACTCCTGATTTGAACTTCATCGCCTTCATGAGAACCTAAAACGGAAATCAAATTTTTATCGTTGGCTGCATAATTCTCTATGAAATAGATAGCCTTTCCCAATGTCATATCATACATCTCTGAGAATTGGAGATTATAATACTTACCATTCCAAAAGAGATATAATCCATATGGACCAATACCCATCTTAACTTCTTTATTATCCTTGGGGTGCTTGCCAAGTACCTTTGGAAGGGCCCCTAACCTGTCAGCGAACTCCTCATTTATCGAATTAGGATCGACTTCAGATGGAATACCAATATTCTTCCCTTTATATTTTAGATAGACTCCGTATGGACCTCTGTTTAGGGTAATATCCTCTCCAATCCGCTTCGGATACTGAGCACCGTCATCGACATTGTGATCATTCACCACAAGTCTGCAATCCGGATAATCTGTGCATCCAAGGAAGACTCCGTACCTACTGACGTTGAGACTGATTTTACCTGCTCCACATTTGGGGCACCCGTCCCCTATTTTGATATCTTTGGAGATAAGCTTTTGATCAATCAAGGCCTTATTTATAGCATCCAAGATCTCAGCAATGGGAATCTTTTCGACTTCCCGCACTTTTGCACTGAAATTCGACCAAAAATCCTGAATTACATCGAGCCATTCAAGCGCTCCATCTGCAACCCTATCCAATTTATCCTCCAGGTCGGCGGTGAAGTGATACTCCACATACTTGCTGAAAAAATGAACTAAGAATTCCGAAACTATCCTTCCACGATTTTCAGGAATAAAGGACTTATTTTTAATAGATGCGTACTCTCTTTCCTGGAGTACAGAGATAACGGTAGCATACGTCGAAGGTCGACCTATTCCCAATTCTTCCAACTGCTTCACCAACCCTGCCTCAGAATAGCGATGAGGCGGTTCTGTGAAATTCTGCTTGGAGACCACCTCATTGACCTTAAGAAGAGTCCCTTCTTTTTCTCTAGTTATGAAGTCTGCAACTTCCGGATTCTTGTTCTTATTCTTACTTTCAGAAAAAGCAGCATGAAAACCATCGAAGAGAACCATAGAAGTCGAAGCTGTGGTTTTGTACTTGTTGTTCTGAGATACAAAGACAATACTTTGCGTACCGATCAGAGCATCGCTCATCTGGCAAGCAAGGCTCCTTTCCCAGATTAATTTGTACAACTTGTACTGATCATTAGTCAGATAAGCTTTGACCTTTTGTGGAGTGTAGAAAATATTTGTAGGCCGAATTGCTTCATGAGCTTCTTGAGCATTCTTCACTTTCTTTTTGAAAATGACCGGAGCCTCAGGAAGATAGGATTCACTGAAATTATCCTGTATGAATTTCCTAATTGCATTGATCGCATCAGCTGCAATATATGTAGCATCAGTTCGCATGTAGGTAATAAGGCCTTCTGTAACACCAGCGATGTCTACACCTTCATATAATTTCTGCGCCAGGCTCATTGTTTTTTTTACATTGAACCCCAAAAATGTGGAAGCAGCTTGCTGCATCGTAGAGGTAATAAAAGGAGGACTTGCTCTTTGCCTGACTTCTTTTTTTTTTATTTCATCGATTCTGAAATTGAGGTTATTTATTTCATCAAGAATTTGCTGTGCTGTTTCAGCATTCTTAATCGAAGTTCTTTCGAGCTTTTCTCCATCTATATGGGACAATTGTGTACTTATTACGAGCCCAGCACTACCCAATATATCCACATCGATGCTCCAGTACTCCTCTGGAACGAATAATCCTATTTCATTTTCTCTTTCACAGAGCATCCTAAGTGCAACTGACTGGACCCTACCAGCAGACTTACTCCCAGGAAGCTTCCTCCACAAGACTGGCGAGAGACTGAATCCAACTAAATAATCGAGAGCCTGACGCAACCTCTGCGCCTGTACAAGATTATCGTTGATTTTCCTAGGAGAAGTGATCGCATTTTGCACGGCCGTCTTGGTGATCTCGTTAAATACAATTCTGTGGACTTCTTTCGGGAGGACATTGTTCTCCTTGAACACTTCGAATAAATGCCATGATATTGCTTCACCTTCTCTATCTGGGTCAGTTGCTAGGTAAAGCTTTGAAGCATTTTTCACGTCCTTGATCAGTTGTGGAACAACAGTCGCACCTTTTTCAGTGAGCTCATACGACATCTTGAATGAGTCATTGACATCGACGGAGCCGTTTTTCGTGGGCAATGCCCGGACATGCCCGAAAGATGACAGAACCTTAAAATCCTTACCTAAATACTGGCCGATAGCCTTAGCCTTCGCTGGGGACTCGACGATTAGAACATACATTTCTTCAGAACGCTAAAAAGTTAAAAACAATAAAGGTATGCTAGTACACAGGCGACACAGATATTATTACCGTGCCGCATTAGAGTAAAACCCGCGAAGAGATAACATGGACTTAACAATCATCAATAGGAATAGGGTAATACAACCCTAGCTTAAACAATGTTCCCACTAAAATGCAACTCTGTTCCAAAGAAAGGGAAGCGCAATAACGGCATACCATAGACCTGCACTTCCCAAGAAGACTCGAATATACTAGATTGCTAAACAATCCGAACAATCCGATTTTCGGCATAACGTAAACTTCAGTGGAAACTCCTATGGTCTTGACAAAGCTGGGCTCACTACTGGCTGTATGGAAGCGACTGTTAATCCCGGTGTACCATTGGAAAGCTCTTCATTCCTTTCAGATAGTTGTGAGCGTACTCCATGTAATGAAGCTCCGTTAAGTATAGGGGCAGCTATAGGACGACAGCTTCCAGTAGATGAAACGGTACCTGGATCTTTATTTCCCTCAAATAGGGAGGTGTATACTCCATGTAATGAAGCTCCGTTAAGTATAGGGGCAGCTATAGGACGACAGCTTCCAGTAGATGAAACGGTACCTGGATCTTTATTTCCCTCAAATAGGGAGGTGTATACTCCATGTAATGAAGCTCCGTTAAGTATAGGGGCAGCTATAGGACGACAGCTTCCAGTAGATGAAACGGTACCTGGATCTTTATTTCCCTCAAATAGGGAGGTGTATACTCCATGTAATGAAGCTCCGTTAAGTATAGGGGCAGCTATAGGACGACAGCTTCCAGTAGATGAAACGGTACCTGGATCTTTATTTCCCTCAAATAGGGAGGTGTATACTCCATGTAATGAAGCTCCGTTAGTGGCAGGAAGTTCAGGTAGAGGATAACCATCTCTTACGGATGAAGTAGTGGCTAAAACGCACCCTTCGAATGCATTTTGCCTAGAAAAGACGAAACCTTCATCTAGATTACTGAGGCCATGGACTTCTGTAAAAGATCCACTCACCTCAGTTCTGTCCCACGATTCATTGATGGGAGAATGTAGTATTGGGGTCTCTGAAATCTGAAGATATCCAAGCGATGGACGGTTTAAATACTCTCCACTGTTTTCAACCTCAGAGAGAATATATAAAACCGCATTGGCTTTCTGTACAGATGTATAATCGAACCCCAAATACTTCATGTTCTTCAGATCATACTTGAGTCGGTAATATCTTCCAAAATACTTCTTGACTTTTATACTGGAAAAGAAATCACATAGACTCGATGCAAATAAGGCAACCATCACCAACTGAAAACGGCTTGCTCTATCCGCAGTGGAATAGACAGTTGTGTAAAGTGTAGGAAAATCCGTACACTTTCCTCTGCGGTTGCCACTTCTATAACTCGCCCTTGGTGTACGTAAAAGACTCTGTACCCCATTGCTGAGATGCTCCACGCCCATACATATAGGACGCTCCCTAAAGTGTCTCTTAAAGATTTTTACTAGCTCAACTGCATGCTTTTTCGTAAGTTTCTCGGTCCTACCACTGAGAAAGTCACATAGTGCATACTCAAACACAACCTTGAAGAGATTTAGTGCACCGAGATCCACGATACACAATCTATTCAAAAGAGTAGTGGATTTTGCAGCTTTTGCGGCCTCAGCCCAAGGGCGCGCCTTGGGACTCTTATACTCAGAGCCACACACTCTGACACCGCCTTCAATAGCTTCCTTGTAATACCTAATCTCCTCTGGGGTAGCACCTTTCCATAAGATGTGGGAAAGGTATGCATAATTTAACCTGTCTATAACAAGAGCTTTACCTAACTCAGACTTGACTGCCAAAAAAAACTCCTTATATTTTTCCACGACAGTAAACCTACTCTGGCTGAATCCCACACGCTGAAACCCCTGTTGCCTAATTGATCTTTGTCCAACAGCATTTCCTGTCTCCATATCTACTTCCTCATAAACTGATAGTCTGTTGTTTATATGCCATATATAATAAAAAATTTCTATCCAAGATATGAGATATACTGCTGCATGCGTATCGGCTTACGTGATTCGCTTGGAGTGTGTTTTGGATTATTATCTTTCCTAGGTTGATATTGAGATCATCTGAAGGTGCTAAGCAGGATTGAATTCCTACTTACTTTTTCAGCGCGATTGTCATACCGTTTTCCGTCTGTATGATGACTGAATCATACTTATCTGGATTACTGAGTTCGCTGTTGAACTGATCTATCGAGTCCCAGAGTCTTCCCTTGTTGGCAAAACTACTCTCCCCGAAACTAAGTGTATTATCAGCGACTATCAGTCCACCAGACTTAATATTTTTCTCCGCCCAACAGAGATATTCGGGATATCCTGATTTTTCAGCATCGATGAACATCATATCAAATGGCGAAAAATCAATTAATTCATCCAACTTAGTCTTTGCATCTCCCACGATAAGCTTTATTTGTGTGAAATCCCTAAAATTCTGTGATGCAATTTGTGCGTGTTCAGGATTTTTTTCAATTGTGTACACTCTACCCTCAGGTCCCACGGTCTTTGCCATCCAGATTGTTGAATAACCAGCAAGAGTACCTACTTCGACAATTGTTTTAACGGAGTTCATTTTTATCAGAAGCTCTAGAATCTTCCCCTCAATTCTACCAATCTGCATGAACTTCCTCTTATCGGAAAAAGTCTCCTCTCTGATCTTGCGTAACAATCCACACTCGCCAGAAAGCTTTGAGATAATGTACTTTATGACTTCTGAATCTTCTAAATGCATTTATCCTGGGCAGTAGCCAAAATGGAAACAGGGTGCTATCTTTTAACAGCGTGGATCAGCGAGATAAACATCTTTTTCATTTTCATAGTGCTGTGCCACACAGTGCGTGATTGAACTGTGAGCTAGATTGTCCACAATGGTCATCGACTGTGAAATTCACGTATACATGATTTCAATACAAAAAGTAAAGCATTACCATATGATAATTGTCATTATGCCCCTTCTTTTGTTAGGATCGTTCCTAGTTGGTTATGAAGAAAAATCTAAAAGCTGGAATAGAATACTTCGATATAAATCTAAATAAGAGAGTCGAAAGCCTTCCGTGTGTCATAAAAATTTTCCTGGAGAATGCGATAAGGAATAATCGAGGCGAAAATACTGTGGATGCACTCTTGAACTACAAAGAGAACATTGGAGGCTTCACTATAGATTATTATCCATCGCGGGTACTTATGCAGGATTTCACTGGAGTACCGGCTATAGTGGATCTTGCATCGTTGCGAGATGCGGTCTCAGCAAATGGTGGAGATCCTAGAAATGTGAATCCTAAGATTCCTGTAGATCTTGTTATTGATCACTCCATTCAGGTTGATTCATATGGCAAGTCTAGCTCTGCTGGGGAAAATAAACGAAAAGAATTCCAGAGAAATATCGAAAGATATAAGTTGTTAAAGTGGGCACAGGGGGCATTTCAGAATTTCAGGGTAGTTCCGCCAGGAATGGGAATCTGTCATCAAATCAATTTGGAATATCTATCACGGGTGGTTTGTACAAAAGCGGAAGGTAGAGCTGTAATAGCTTATCCAGACACGTTGGTAGGAACAGATAGCCATACCACTATGAGCGGCGGCTTATCCGTACTTGGATGGGGTGTCGGAGGAATAGAAGCAGAATCAGTAATGCTTGGTGAAGCAATTTCCATGGTCATCCCGGAAGTTATAGGTTTGGGGCTCAAAGGTAAATTGAAACCCGGTGTCACATCTACAGATTTGGTTCTACATATTACACATCTTCTTCGCAGCTACAACGTCGTAGGAAAGTTGGTTGAGGTCTTCGGAGAAGGTGTAAAGAACCTTTCGATAGCTGATCGTGCAACGATAGCAAATATGGCTCCGGAATGCGGTTCGACTTGCAATTTTTTCGCTCCCGATCAGAAGACACTAGATTATCTAGACATGACAGGAAAGAGCGCCGAACAGATAGAGTTAGTGGAATCCTACACAAAAGCTCAGACTTTCTGGGCAGATTACAATCACGATGCAGATTTCATTGATGTAATCCACCTTGACTTAGGCGAAGTACGACCTATATTAGCGGGACCTAAAAGACCTCAGGATAAGGTACTCATAGGTGCAGTTCCAGAAAATTTTCGAAATGCATACTCATCGATCTCTCCGTTAGACAGAGAACAGCTCTGTGATGGGTCAGTAATCATTGCTGCAATTACAAGCTGTACTAATACGTCTAACCCTTCAGCGATGCTTGCAGCAGGACTCATAGCAAGAAAAGCTGTAGAAGCAGGCTTAACAACTAAACCATGGGTAAAGACATCGTTAGCACCGGGATCGCAGGTTGTTTCAGAGTATCTCTCACAATCTGGGTTGCAGGAATATCTGGATCAGCTAGGTTTCAACGTCGTGGGCTACGGTTGCACGACCTGCATAGGTAACTCAGGAGATCTACTACCGGAAATCTCTGAGCAAATCGCCGAAAAGAATCTGACTACCGTTGCTGTACTATCCGGAAACCGTAACTTTGAGGGGAGAATACATCCAAAGGTGAAAGCGAATTATCTTGCTTCGCCCATGCTGGTAGTTGCCTATGCAATTGCAGGAAACATCAATGTCAATCTGGAAGAAGAACCGTTGGGGATAAATAAAATTGGCAAAGCTGTATACCTCAAGGACATCCTACCCGACAACAAAGAAATAGAGGGATATATATCTCTTTTCCTGAAAAAAGAGATATTCCTCTCAAAATACAGCAGTGTTCTAGATGGGGATCTAGACTGGAATCAATTACAGTATCATGACTCAGTCACTTATGATTGGGATCCAGAAAGCACATATGTGAAAAATCCACCATTTTTCGATGACAATGCGTCTGAAGCTGATCACTTTTCAATAAGCGATGCAAGAATCATTGCTCTTTTCGGGGATAGTATAACGACGGATCATATTTCTCCGGCAGGAGCGATTCCCGTGAAAAGTCCCGCTGGAGAATACTTGAAAGAACTTGGAGTCGAGCCGCAAGATTTTAACTCCTATGGTGCACGCAGAGGTAATCACGAAATTATGATGCGTGGCACATTTGCAAACCTAAGAATCAAAAATCAGATGCTCGAAGGACAGGAAGGAGGTTACACAGATTATTTCGGCGAAGGCGGAGAAAGAAAAATTTTAAGTATCTACGAAGCAGCAATGCGATATAAATCTCATGGCACGGCTCTTGTGGTATTTGCCGGCAAGGAATACGGGACTGGCTCTAGTAGGGACTGGGCGGCCAAGGGAACGCATCTATTGGGAATAAAGGCGGTAATTGCAGAAAGTTTCGAAAGAATTCATAGGAGCAACCTAGTCGGGATGGGCGTTTTGCCGTTAGTGTATGCAGACTCTAACGAGTATAAAAAGTTGAACCTAACAGGTAGGGAGGAAATCAGTATAAGAGCACTCTCTGATCCCGCACCTATGTGCAAGATGGAGTGCTCAATAAAGAGCGAACAAGGTAAGACTCACATCATGATACTGACGCTGCTTGTAAACACAACTAAAGAACTGGAATATCTCAAAGTTGGGAGCCTCCTGAGATACGTAATTAAAGAATCATTTCTTAGATAGCTGAGCCAGATCTTGTCCATCAAGACTAGCAACTCGCAAGAATGCTCAATTGCAACATAATTCTCGTGAGTTCGGCATTCAAAAGATTGTTTGGGAGCAAGAGCTGTAGGTATGACCACCCAAAATAAGCTACAGGATCACGCACTTAAAAATCTCTCCCATTTGGATGGGTTCGAGTAATCTGTCCAAGGCTTTCTTTAGAGTTACTCGATCAGTTATTCTAGAGCGCTTTGCAAGTTCCAGGATCCCGTAGGAAAGAAGAAAATCCCGCTGTGACATAACTGGATATCCAGGAAATAGGAATGAAAAATCCACCTCATGTGTAATATCAGCCTCGCCTATGTTTTGGAAGATATCGGAAAATTTGTGGGACCTCAATGCCTGAATTGTACTTCTGCGCACACCAAATGCATGACCATAATCTATAACAAGGACGCCTCCCCCACATCTTGTGATTCTCTCAATCATTGAAGCAGCAACTTCCCTACCCTTAAAGTTCTTTTCTATGATATCTCCATGACTAAACATGCCAGTGAACCTTTCTTCTGTTTTTTCAGGCGTTACATGGAAGTCCGCAGTGATTTTATTTTCAAAGAATTCCTCATCAAGAAAGATGAATTGATCAATAGGAAGAGCATCAAAAAATTCATTTGCAAGAATGAGTATCTTGCTTTCAGGAATTTCGTTTATACTTTCGCACCAGCATATTTTCCTGGAATGCGCTATCAACCTCCCCCTTTGGAGCTTTCTGAGAAGCGGACTTATCTCGACCATGTAAACACGAACAGCGCTATAAAAATCATCAGAACAATGGATGGCATCCAAAATATCTAGCATCATGATACCAGTCCCTGGACCAAACTCCGCTATGATAATCTCGGTCGGCTTACCTAACTGCCCCCATCTATGAAGTAACCATATCGCTATTGTTTTCCCAAAAAGAGATGTAACTTCAGGGGCGGTGATGTAATCACCTTCCTTACCTATGGGATTTTTTGTCATATAATAGCCTTTTTCAGGGTGATACATGGCCATCTCTATGAACTTTGAGAAAGATATAGGTCCACTTTTTTTTATCACATCCTGTATGTAGGACCTCATTTCTTGATGCTGGACCTCCAACTTTGACTTAAAAGATATCTACGACTTAACACAACGAGCTCACCTCAATACAATAATGGACACCCAACTAAAGGTCTCATTATAAAGACATTGCAACAGAGGTTTCATGTGCGGATTCCAGTATCCTCCATGTGACGTTCAGACTATTTGTGGCCATCTTTAGGTCATATTCTGCAGCAACTAGATCTTTAAAGGATGTCGTGATCTCCAATAAACTTATCTCTTTCTTCATCGATATGGAGTGTTCCGATTTGAACTCCCTGACCTTACTCAGAATATGAATAAACTCGCTACCAGGACAAATAAGCTTCGGCTTGATATTAATCTCTTCTGGCCACATTCCCCTGCTATGAACAGAAATATCTGCTGGAAACAGTGTGGAATATATCTCCTCTGTTATGTAGGGAAAGAAAGGAGCAAAAAGTTTCAGCAATACAGAAAGAGAAATGCTGAGCGCATGAATAGCGCTGATGTTCCCATCAACACTATTGTAGGCACGAGATTTAACGAGCTCCAAATAATTGTCGCAGTATTCATGCATAAAAAAGCGCTCCAGCGTGGATTTAGCATGAGAGTAATCACACTGATCAAATGCATTCTCCATTACTTCAATTACCTCAGCTAATCTTGAGATAATCCATATATCGGTAGGATAGGTAATACTGTTTATATCAATCTCAGGTATAAAAAATTGTTCAATAAATCTTGAGGCATTCCAGATCTTATTCATTAATTTTTTGCCTACTAGGAAAACATTATCACTGAAACATGTATCACAACCAAGACCAGCACTTGCGCTCCAATAGCGTACTATATCTGCTCCATGATCGGAGATGAGTTGCACTGGATCAATTGTATTACCCTTGGACTTGCTCATCTTGCTTTTATCGCTGGCCAGACACCAACCGCTGATCATAATCCTTTCCCAGGGAGTTTTCTGATATTCGAGGAATGATCTAAGAATCGTATAAAATGCCCAGGTACGGATAATCTCATGTGCTTGAGGTCTCAGAGACATTCGGCGAAATGGGGCTACCGCGATACTGTCGTGATTAATCTGTGGCGTAAGCGAGCTGGTTGCCCAAGTATCAAGGACGTCTGTATCTTGTCTATAGCGTCTTCCATTCCTGAGTATGGGATCACCATTAATCGGCAAATCGACCTCCTCCGGTAAGAGGATTTCTTCCGTTTCCTCATCATAGTATACAGGTACTCGCACACCAAGATACCGCTGCCTGGAAATACACCAGTCCCATTTTATACCATCGATCCACTGCTCTATTTTGATTCGCATCTTTTCAGGAATCCAGTCGATTTCCTTAACTTTGACTTTCAATTCTTCCTTGTAATCCAGGACTCTAATGTACCACTGATACGTCGAGATTATTTCGAGCTTCCCACCTGATCTTTCCGCACATTTTACATTGTGAGTGATTTTTTCCTGTCTTTTCAATAAACCCTTTGAATCCAAACACTCCAGAATATATTTTCTAGCATCTTCGACTTTTCTTTGTCCTAGGGCATCTATTTTCCCATATCTGTCTACTACTTCCCGCAGTGGAAGGTCATATTGCTGCCACCACTTTATATCCATCTCATCCCCGAAAGTACAACACATTACTAATCCTGTTCCCTTTTCTACTAGGACACTCTCATCACAAATGATTGGTATTTTTACATCAAAGAGCGGTGTGAAGGCATATTTTCCGTTCAAACACCTGTATCGCTCGTCAGAAGGATTACAGAGTAGTGCGACACATCCAGGTAACAGCTCAGGTCTTGTAGTCGCGACTTCGAGCTTCCTGCCGTCTTCAGAGGAAAAAATGATGTAATTCATTTGGGATTCAAACTCTTTTTCCTCGACTTCAGCCTGAGCTATAGCGGTCTGATCTATCACATCCCAGAGCACGGGCATCTTTTTTCTATAGATCAGACCTTTTTTGTAGAGATTCAAAAACGACTTCTGAGATAGACGTCTACACGCTTCACTATTTGTCTGATAACTGAAGCTCCAATCTAGGCTGAGTGCAATACTATCAAAGAGACTTTTAAACTCCAATATTTTTTGTTCTGAGATTGCATCACATAATCGTATGAACTCATGTTGCTCTGTGGCACGTATCCTGATCTTATGGGTTTTTTCAACAAGCCTTTCTGTTGGAAGTCCATTATTATCAAAACCAGCTGAATAAAAGACATTCTTACCCCTCATGCGTTGGTAGCGGGCTATGAAATCAGTGTGACAGTAGCTGAAGACGTGCCCAATGTGAAGTGAGCCGGAAATCGTCGGCGGAGGAGTATCTATGGAAAAAATGTCATCTCCGTCTTTGGAGAAATCATATACTCCTGAATGCTTCCACTTCTCTCTACATTTTTCAGCAATCTGAGCAAAATTGTACCTTTCTACTAATTTTCCCATTGATTTTATTTTTCTGCGCCACACTTATGTTATCTGACAAAATGACATTATTAAATTCCCTTAGAAACAAGATTGCGCGTGCCAAATTGCTTCGAACACGGAGACCCGTCTATCCGCCAAGAGAGTCACAGCGCGGATGCTCAGATGGGCTTCTTTAAAACCAAAATATTTCCGGACTCACACGATCCTGAAGTATTAAAGTCATAGCCACAATTGCATAATGTACCCCTTTTAGTTATCGGAACACTACAATACAATTGTAGCTATGAAGTAAGGACTCGGTCTTAGTAATGGATTCCGAAATACAGACAACCCTGTCAGCATTAAAGAAGTCTATTGAATTAATCAGGAGACATCTTTGACATCGAAGGTAAGACAGCAAGATTAGAGCAGATTTGCAGTTTAGTTGATTCCCCTACACTTTGGGAGAACCAGAACGAAGCGCAATCTCTGTTGAAAGAGAAATCCAATATAGAGTCGGGCTTGGATGAGTTTAGGAAACTTTCCGCACAGTTGACGGATTTAATCGAAATGATTGAATTAGCTTCCGACGAGGACGAGCAAGAGACAATAAAAGAACTGGAAATAGAGCTGCTAGCACTCCAAGAAAAGATTAAGAAAAAAGAAATAGAGTGTCTCTTTTCAGGAGAAGCAGATGCTAATGATTGCTTCATAGAAATACAATCAGGCGCTGGTGGTACGGAAAGTAATGATTGGGCGATGATGCTCTTGAGAATGTATACTCGCTGGGCTGAAATCCAGCACGGGTTTCAAGTGCAGATCATAGACAAGGTAGACGGTGAAGAAACAGGGATCAAATCGTGCACCCTGAAGCTGCTCGGGGCAAATGCATATGGTTGGGCTCACACAGAAACTGGCGTCCACAGATTGGTGCGCATTTCACCCTTCGATGCAAATGCAAAACGTCATACGAGTTTTGCCAAGGTCTTTGTCTCACCTTGTATAGAGAATGCAATAAACATCAATATTGACGAAAAAGATTTGAAAATCGATACCTATAGGGCTTCCGGAGCTGGTGGACAACATGTCAATAAAACGGAAAGTGCTGTTCGGATTACACATTTACCAAGCAAAATAGTTGTGCAATCACAAACTAGCAGATCCCAGCATCAAAACAGAGCCGAGGCACTGCAAATGCTGAAGTCCAAACTATATGAAATAGAGCTTCGCAAAAAGCAAGATGCACTGAACCTAGCACGGAACGTAGACGCCTCAATTAGCTGGGGATACCAGATTAGATCTTACGTCCTACATCCTTACCAGATGATAAAGGACCTCCGCACTGGATATGAAGTAGGAAATGTCACTTCAGTCCTCGACGGAAAATTAGATCAGTTCATCATTGCAACGCTATCTTCCAGCACTCCTAGGTGAGCTCTTCAACAGTAAGTTGAATGACCAGAACGCAACAGTGAAAGAATTCACTCATATATTCTGCTTTATATTTTTGATATAATAAACTTGATAACTACTTTATACTATAAGCTACTTTCTTACTTATAGCATCATAATAAATTATTCTTTTTCTCTTGAGCAGAGATATTAATTAGTACTTCAGGCACATAACAAGAAAGCTTTATAACACCATATGCTAGAATCATATCATGATGAGACCTTTGAGCTCTTATTTGTGTTAAATGCTCGCGTTTTACAGGCAGCACAACAGCGCGGCTTGAGTAGGAAGCAACAAAGAGAACTTATAAACTCTCTGGAAGAAACATTAACAACCGAGCAATCAAAGATAAACAGCCTAAGTATATCTTTAGAACAACTAAAATCGGTGTATGGGACTGAAATTGATAATTTCAGGATTGGGGCTCCAGAAATGCCGGCCAAGCCTGCTGATACCGTTATCCAAGAAAGACAACAGTGCGTGGATACGCTGAAAACGCTACTTAGTTCCGTACGAGTAAATAACAGTGGAAAGCCAATACTACCTAGAAAACGCATAGAAAAAGTCGTATCGGAGCTCGAAAAAACACATAGAATGATCTTGCGCAATGCGAGGTTGGACTTAGTAGGTACGACACAACTATGCTCAAGAGAAGCAGAGATTATCATTAACGCTGTCAAAAAGAACTGTTCTTTGACTGTCAAATGTACACGTTCAACTACTTTATCCGATCTTGTAGAAAAGCAAACGCAAACTGAGATATCCCGCAAGAAACTACAAACACTATTTCTCGTTAAGTCGAATCCAAAAGAAGCCGAGCATTTCATTAGAAAAAGAATTGCTGCAGAAAGTCCTTTCTTGAATCACAAAGAATTGGAAGAACGTGTTGCTCAAGAATTCATAGAAACCAAAGAACGGTCACACAAATTACACAACCTCTTAGAGGAACATCTAACGTCAAGCAAAGCAAACGTTGACAAAACTGTTGCCGGCTTGAATAAGGAAGAGTTGACATACTTAGTCAACGCGAGAGTAAACAGGCTAAAAAATTTCGTGCATCTTGCTCTAGACCATGTAGCACGCAGTATGGCTATCTATGTTGAATCGCAATACAATGCGCACGAAAAACCTAGCTTTTGGAGCCAACTTAGTAAGAAAAATCCATTTACAGAAAAAGGCCGTCCGGTGATAGTGCATCCATTCATGCAGTCACAAGAGCAGCAGCCATCAGCGCCCTATACTACAAGAATTGCAAAAAACGAAGTTGGAACACATAATGGACCATCATCAATCCCTACAACAGCGCTACCCCAATCTACCTATATAGAATCGGCACCTGGCATACCAGTCACTCCACAAGCATCTCAGGAACCCAGACATACACCACTGCAAGAAACACAATCCGGAAAAGCAACTCCCGCAAAGTTACAAGAGGATTTTCGCACGCAGTCTTTTATACTTAAAAAGGAACAAAATATCTCTACTAGCCCTAATATTAATCCGCCGGAAAAACTTAGTAGAACGGACTCTGGGATCAGTATCTCATCGATACAAAGTAACGAATCCGACTATAAAGCAGCAAATCACAATCCTTTTGCAGAAGCACTACAAGAAGGCAAGACGAAACTTAGAAAGGTAGGTATCAAAGAAAAGCCTTTCACCGGTGATGATTTAATAGCTGAGTTAAAGGCGCGTATAGAGAAAAGAAGTGAAAAGAACCCTGGGAAACCTACTGTTTCGGATTCTAGGAAAAGGATGGTTACATCAGATGCAAAAGATTCGAAACAAAGGGAAACTCAAGGAGAGAAAAGTGGCAACCCTAGAACCATAACAACAGAAACAACGCTAGAACTTAGAAAGGTAGGTATCAAAGAAAAGCCTTTCACCGGTGATGATTTAATAGCTGAGTTAAAGGCGCGTATAGAGAAAAGAAGTGAAAAGAACCCTGGGAAACCTACTGTTTCGGATTCTAGGAAAAGGATGGTTACATCAGATGCAAAAGATTCGAAACAAAGGGAAACTCAAGGAGAGAAAAGTGGCAACCCTAGAACCATAACAACAGAAACAACGCTAGAACTTAGAAAGGTAGGTATCAAAGAAAAGCCTTTCACCGGTGATGATTTAATAGCTGAGTTAAAGGCGCGTATAGAGAAAAGAAGTGAAAAGAACCCTGGGAAACCTACTGTTTCGGATTCTAGGAAAAGGATGGTTACATCAGATGCAAAAGATTCGAAACAAAGGGAAACTCAAGGAGAGAAAAGTGGCAACCCTAGAACCATAACAACAGAAACAACGCTAGAAAGCGTTTCACAGAGAGATCCACAGAAGTAGGAATACCCTACCTAGAGATTTTTTCTGAGCACCTCCTAGAAGCACAAATTGCTGGGAACATTGCTGGGATTATATCTGTATCCGATGCTAATGCCAGGTACTAAAAAAGTCGATCAGGGAGTTTGTAACGACTTCATCGATGAGAAGTGATAGAAATCCATAAATATTCCAAGATAGTTATAGGAAAATTCTGTTGAATAGTCTTTAAAATCCTATATTTTATTAAGATCTTAATGATAGGATAGAGCTAAATAAGAACTCATAAATTATATGCTACCCGACTATATCACAAAGGAGATAGTACCAAAACTTGGACGTGCAGCATCTATCCTGACTCGATCTATGCACATGCAGGGTGGCGCCACTGATACACGTAAGGAGGTTAAGAAGCTACTTGCAGAGGTTACTTCTGATCTTAAGAAGGTAAAGAGTAAATACGAACCAGATCTTGCAGCCGGTGTACGCGATGTATACGGGCATATCTCTGCTGCTCTTATAGCCGTACCAGGAAAGCCAGGACCCTCGGGTTGCCTAATGAGCGATCGTGAGAGAGGTTCGAGCGTAGCTAACTGCCATAAATACATGGAGCGGGCCCTAGCTCTGACGAAGCGGCTCGCGCTTCAGTCCTTACCCGATAAATGCGCACCAGAGGAGAAAGAACTCGTTTACAAGTTGATGGCCTATCTAGACTCTTCTCTTCCTTCTGGAAAAGGAGGAGAAAGTATCCAGCAACTCTTAGAGGGGGCTAAGCGCGGCTTAGGGGATATCATGACTGATATCAATAACCCTGAAACACGGGATGCTATAGGAAGATATGCTGAGTCGCATCTCCTAACAGGCGGTAGTACTCAATATAAAAACCCCAGTGAATACGTAACTCATAGGCTTGGGATTGTGGCTGAGTGTGTGACTGGGTATACACTTGATCTTATGTCAGCGCTCGAGCAATCTACTAGATCGCATAACACACCGGAACAGCAGGCAACGGTCGAACGGGGAACTGGGGCTTTAAACTCGGAACGTCCAAGAGAGTCTGTAACTGAGAAACCTTCTGCGCCTACGCTGGAGGCTCTAGATCTAGCAGCTTCTCCGGAACAAATAGAAAAAGCACAAGAGAAAGGTGATGAGGGTATAAAAGCAAAACCAACGCTTGCAGAGAGGGTACGAACTATACTGCATGCGGGAAATCCTCTCGAGATGTTTGCCGATGCGCTTGCTCGTGTTGTGGGTACCTTAGGCCTAATGGTGGACAAGATGAAAAGTATCCTCCCCGATGTTAAGGGCAGACGTGCTAGTAGCTCTACCCGTGATCTAAGAGAGCATGTAGAAGGTACCGATATGACCATGGAGGAAGTCTGTGATACACTCAGCCTGACAGCAGAGGAAGTGAGGGAGTTGCTACAGGAAGGTAAACGGGCACAACAAAGCTCTTCTCATGGAACAGAGTCACCAACTCAGGGAGCATCCGCTTCAACGCCAGAACTTATTACTCCAGAGCCTATCAAAGCAACTAAAGTAGAAACAACGCTAGAAACATTTAAAGCTGCTGTAAGCGGTGTAAGTACAGCGAGTCCGAGCCAAGCAACAGTCGTAGAGGAAAAACAGGCCGTACCTCCAAAACCGTCTGTAAAGACAAAACCGAAAGCGTTCACCTCTCCTGGCGCAGAAGATTTAGGCTCTATCCGCGCTGGGCTTAAACCAACACCGAAACCAGAACCTAAGGCACCGGAGCATTCTCAGCTTGAAGGATTACAACAAGCTATCAGGGGACTTAAACACGTATCGCGACCCCCAGAAGGAGGTAGGTCTACTGGTTCTCAATCAATGTCTGAGGCATTAAGTACAGCTCTCAGTGGGCTTAAAGGCGTACAACAAGGTCAAAGCGATAAGGGAGCTTCTAGTGCACCCGGAGCAACACCTGGACAACCAGACCAAGGACAGGGAGCTAGTAGATAAATTCCACTCAATGGGACTCAGATGTCTCCTATGAAAGTAAATAGAAAAATTTCCCTACGCTCATAAGCCTAAGAAGGCAGTCAAAGCTAATCCACACAGGAGAAAACAGAAGAATTACTCACCCTAATGGAGAATACTCATCATACAGGACAGCGCAATCACGACCGCCCTACCTAGAGATTTTTTCTGAGCACCTCCTAGAAGCACAAATTGCTGGGAACATTGCTGGGATTATATCTGTATCCGATGCTAATGCCAGGTACTAAAAAAGTCGATCAGGGAGTTTGTAACGACTTCATCGATGAGAAGTGATAGAAATCCATAAATATTCCAAGATAGTTATAGGAAAATTCTGTTGAATAGTCTTTAAAATCCTATATTTTATTAAGATCTTAATGATAGGATAGAGCTAAATAAGAACTCATAAATTATATGCTACCCGACTATATCACAAAGGAGATAGTGGAGACCTTTGTAAGAGCATCAATGCACTGTGTTGCAGCTACGCAGAGGAGCTGCAATCCAGGAGGAAAAGAGCCCCTATTTACTGGGCTGAGCACAATGCTTGCAGATCTTGATACAAAGACTATTCTTGCGAATCAACAGTATTCCCCAGATCTTGCGCTTCTTGTTAGGAATATATACACAAATCTCGCAAGTTCAGTCAGGACGCTTATAGCTAACGCAGATCTTAACTCTGCCGGGCCTTTAGTATCGCATGGGATAGATGAAAGCAGTGCTGGGATTGTCAAAGCTTCATTAACGTGCTCAGCGCTCGTAGGGAAAGTGCTTCCCGGAGGTACTGAGTCTGAGCTGTATCGTCAGGTCTTTGATACTGCTGCTTCCGCTACAATCGCGCTCATGAATAGCAACCCAGAGCATTTAGTGCCCAGCTCAAATCTTGTATTTAGGGCATTCATAGAGTTACGACAGTCCGCAAACTCTGATGAAATGCTTGCAAAGCTACGAGATGAGGCTCAGCGTCTTGGACTATCAGGAAGGGCTGGCGCGCCTAAAGGGAGTCATGGGTACGCACAGAATGCAGTCAATGGTATCTGCGGTATAATAGAGATGTGCATGCTTTCTCTGATGAGTGAGCTCAATGAGGCTGTTGAGTCACGAAAATCGCAAGAAGAGAAGCAAGTCAACACTATTGATCTTGTCAACACAACAGATAAAGCTCCTGTACAGGAGAAACCTTCTGCGCCTACGCTGGAGGCTCTAGATCTAGCAGCTTCTCCGGAACAAATAGAAAAAGCACAAGAGAAAGGTGATGAGGGCCTAAGTCCAACACTTACACAGAGGATACAAACTCTGCTGCGAAATATACTAGAAACTCTTCAGCAATTTAGTAATACTCTATCAAGTCTAGTACGCCTCCCAAATTCACAAGAGTCTGTCAGTCAACTTAGCGAAGCTCTAAGACATTTTCTGGAGAACGTAAGGGCGAGTCTGCGGACTATGCTAACGCGTGTTACAGAAGCATTGCGTGGCACCGAAGGGCCTGCTCGAGATGATCCTTGGCCTACAACAGAGCATCCACTAAGGAGGACCCAGTCTCTTAACGATATTAGTAAAGCTCATAAAGAAGATGGTGGGGTAACACTACAAAGAAGCGCCTCTATGACTGCTATAGAGAGTGCTAACAAGTTTCTACATGAGAGAGGTGGATTAAGTCATTCTAGTCTGGGTGACCTGAGCGAACCTCAAACTGGTCAAGCTGTTTTGACTCAACCTGGCGTATCTCAATCCCAATCCGCTCCTGGGCTATGTCACACCCCTCCTGCACCAACTCCTCCTAAGAGCGCATCTTCTCCTGGCCTCGGTAGAGGTCTTAACATAGCGGGTATTAGTTCAGAATCATTAGCGGCAGCTTCCATGGAACTGAAACCAACAGCTCAAGGAACCCAACAACCATCAGCGCCGCTAGGCAAGGTAATAGATAAGCCTCAGCAGACGCCTCATACAACAGGCGCAAAGCCAAAGATGGATCCAGAGGAAATGCAGATCCTACAAAGCGCAGGCCAAGCAGTACGACAAGCACGAGCTACTCATCATGCACCACATCACCCAGCACCTACACCATCCACGAAACCTAAGCAGTTTGTGGTGACCCAAGAGGCATTAGATGGCGCCCTTAGTAAACTTAAACCAACACCGAAATCAGAATCTAAGGCACCGAAGCATCTTC
This sequence comes from Neorickettsia helminthoeca str. Oregon, assembly GCF_000632985.1. Taxonomy (NCBI): domain Bacteria; kingdom Pseudomonadati; phylum Pseudomonadota; class Alphaproteobacteria; order Rickettsiales; family Anaplasmataceae; genus Neorickettsia; species Neorickettsia helminthoeca. Next base: position 544,257 of record NZ_CP007481.1, read on the forward strand.
CTGGCAAACCAACACCTAAAGAGTTACAACAAGCTATTGGTGGACTTAAAGCGACACATACAGACAAAGGTACGAAATCGCACAGCGAATCTTCGTTGTACACTCTTGTTACTGAAAAGTCACATCATGCTCCTTTCGAAGGAAGAAAAAAGAGGTCTTCTTCTGATGTAAGCTCTACATCAACTGGAAAACCCCCACAACCAACCATCACTAAGGAAGCTTTGCAGGCAGCTCTCAGTGGGCTTAAAGGCGTACAACAAGGTCAAAGCGATAAGGGAGCTTCTAGTGCACCCGGAGCAACACCTGGACAACCAGACCAAGGACAGGGAGCTAGTAGATAAATTCCACTCAATGGGACTCAGATGTCTCCCATTGAGGACAATTAAAGATTCAGCAGCTAAACTCGAATCAGAGTAATCCCTCAACATTGGATCCTATAGAAGAAAGTCTATACAAACTCCAGGCAGTAGCGCATAGCTTACTTAGAAGATTATGACATATCATCGACTACAAAGTTCCTATGTATAGATAAATTCCACTCAATGGGACTCAGATGTCTCCTATGAAAGTAAATAGAAAAATTTCCCTACGCTCATAAGCCTAAGAAGGCAGTCAAAGCTAATCCACACAGGAGAAAACAGAAGAATTACTCACCCTAATGGAGAATACTCATCATACAGGACAGCGCAATCACGACCGCCCTACTCACATCCGAGCCTACGAAAGGAAATGGAAGAACTATTTTCGTTCATGAAAGTAATATCAAACAATATCACTGTGCAAGTTATCCCACAACCCTAACCGAGAGAGGTGTCAGAGGAATATCAGTTCTACAGAAATCTTCAGGCTTCAACTGAAGCAGGTGAAGTGCTACTCTTTTCTTCCTTCAACAAGCCAAGCTTGGAAAACAATCTATCATCCCTGTCCGGTCTAGCATTACTCGATGTCAAAAGTTTCTCTCCGTAGAAAACTGAGTTAGTACCAGCCATGAAACATAATGCTTGAAGCTCATCCGACATACTATCCCGACCAGCTGAAAGCCTGATATAGGATTTCGGAAACATAATCCTTGCAAGTGCAACGACCCTAACAAAGTCTATTGATTCAACCTCTTTTACATCAGCAAGCGGCGTACCCGAAATGCGAATAAGCTTATTAAGCGGAATTGATTCAGGTGGAGGATTCAAGCGAGATAATGCAACTAACATCTTTATTCTATCTTCATTACTTTCCCCCATGCCTATGATACCACCACAGCAAATTTTCATACCAGCTTTGGTGACATTTTCGAGTGTCACTAATCTGTCGTTGAAGCACCTGGTGGTAATTATCTGCGAATAATATTCAGGTGAAGTGTCAATATTATGGTTATAGAAATCTAATCCAGCTTCCTTAAGGGATTCCGCTTGCCCAGGGGATAACAAACCTAAAGAAGCACATGTCTCAAGACCAAGTTTCTTAATCTCGGAAATCATCCGACACACTAAATCTAGATCTTTCATCCGAGGACCTCTCCAAGCTGCACCAATACAGAATCTAGTTGCACCACTTTCTGCAGCCTTCTTTGCAGCATCTATGACGTGATCTAATTCCACCAGCGGTTCCTTTTTCAGACCTGTATTATAATGTGCAGACTGCGGACAATATGAGCAATTCTCAGGGCAGCTTCCTGTCTTGATACTCAACAAGGCACTAACCTGTATCCGATTCGGTGCAAAATGCTCACGATGTACCCCCTGAGCTATGTATAAAAGCTCAATAAACGGAAGATAAAAAACCTCTTTAGCTTCATCGAGTGACCAAATTTTGTTCATATCTTTGTCAGGAACAGCAGTTGTTGTATCATCCATATGATGAAGTATAAATCCTCATTTAGCGAATAACATTTCCCTTAGAAATAGCAACAAATTCATCGAATCAGAACTTAAATGCAGTGCGCATACTAAATGGAAAACATACGGAATATACACCACTACGAAGAATTCATAAAGGAAAGAAAAACGCAGAATCTTTATCGCAGTCTGCAATGCAAGCACCACGAACCCAGCTGTTATGTGGACTTCTCAACAAATGACTATCTCGGACTCAGTAAATCCAGAGAACTATTAGAGGCAGCATATTCACATGGAATGAATGCTGGTGTAGGCGCAACTGGTTCAAGGATCCTTTCCGGGAACAGCAACCTGTTTAGTGAGCTGGAACAACAAATAGCTAAGGATAAAAAAACCGAGGCCGCACTCATAATGAACTCGGGATTTCAAACAAACATGACAGTTCTTGCTGGACTCCTTGATAAGTCGGTACTCATGGAGAGACCCATCGTATTTTTTGACAGACTGAATCACTCTAGTCTCTACCAGGCAATTTTCCTGAGCAGAGCAGAGCTAGTGCGCTATAGGCATTGTGATATTGAGCACCTTTCACATCTAATAAAAAAATACGCGCAAGATAAACGTACTAAGTTCATAGTGACGGAGACGCTATTTGGAATGGATGGAGATATCCCCGACATACATGGAATCATCAAGCTCGCAAGACAGTATAATGCGATCTTGTACCTTGATGAGGCACATGCAACCGGCGTACTTGGTAATAATGGATATGGCATTTCAACGGACTTTGATCTTTCAAATATTACCCATGTGATCATGGGTACATTCAGTAAAGCAGTGGGCGTGTTTGGATCATATATTGCATCATCAAAGATGATAAGAAGATATCTAATCAATAAGTGCACCGGATTTATATACTCCACTACTCTACCACCGATGTTGTTGGGTGCCATAGCCAAATCCTGGGAGAAAATAGCATCCATGAGTGGAGCGCGTACGGAACTCATGGCTAAAGCAAGCAGACTCAGAATGGAACTCCAAAAAAGAAAATATGATGTAGGTACCTCGGCTACTCACATCATTCCATTAATCCTGAAGGAGGAAGAAAAGACAACGGAATTACAAAGAATACTCCTCGGGAAAGGATTCAGAGTGTCTGCGGTACGCCCACCAACAGTACCTGCGAACACTTCCAGAATACGGATAGCTCTGTGTACATTTCATTCAGAGGAAGATACCTCTTCCCTAGTCAGATGTATGGACAACAAGATATCGCTTGGACTTAGTACACTACATCCTAGAAACTGATGTGCATTAAATTATGATTCTGTATCTTCCTCATTAGTCCGATGTCTAAGACACCTATTATCTTTTGTCATGGTTGGGGTTTCGACGATAGATTCTGGAATCCTATTATTCACATGTTCGAACAAGATCGTGTATGCGCTTTGAGCCTTGGATATTTTCATAGCCAAAATGCTGGAGAAATAATGGAAACAAAAAATCACTGTATAGGCGTGTGTCATTCACTCGGAATGATGAAGCTCATCTCATTGTTTGGAAATAAATTGACTCACCTAATCGGCATTAATAGTTTCGTTAACTTCCTCGGAAATGAGAGTGACTTACATAGAAAAAGATCCCTCATTCTGGAGACAATGATACGTAACTTCACGAGAGATCCGATGCGTACGCTCAAGAAATTCCAAAGCAGCGTCCTTGATGGGGAGAGTAGTCCTGAGTATAAAAATCAACAGATCCCTAAAGGAGCACCTAACTTTTCCGTCCTTTCCTCTGACCTGGAAAAGTTACGACTGGATCAATGCATATCAGATATTCCAATCCTGATAATCGGAAGTATTGATGACAAGGTTGTCCCAGTGGAGTTAATTCATGATAATTTTCCTGGACAAAAAAAAGTCATTTTCGAGAAAGGTGGTCACAATACAATAGGAAAGATACCCTCCCTCGTGTATAAGGAAATAACAAGTTTTCTATATTCACAAGATGTTTTATGATCATCGCCAACACGGATTACTGCATCTGATACAAAGATGTCAAATCCCATCTTGGACACTGGATTCACGTTCAATCCGGAAGTACGATACCCAATGCGATACTACCTTTCAGTGATACTGAGAAATGTCCCTCTACCGCGTCTGAATCTGAGCTACTCTTCTAAGGAAATGATGATAGGGATATTCACAGCATTCTTTCTATGCCGAGAAATATGAATAGTAATCTGATAATGCAAAACTTCGATAGGGCAAGCCACTCTTACGATTCAGCGTCAGCAATACAAAAAGAATGCTGCCATTACATGGTGAAACTCATAAAAAAGGAGCTTCCACGATTCCACCCCACTTCGATACTTGATGTTGGTACAGGAACCGGATATCTAACAAAATTACTGACTTCTGAGTTCCCTGAGAGCAGCTACACTATAAATGATATCTCTCAGAGCATGATCGATAAAGCAACACTGGAAATTAACAAGGAAATATCAACAATGCAAGGAGATATGGATGAATTAAATTTTCCACAGTTTGATATGATCGTGTCCAGCATGGCTCTCCATTGGAGCTCTGATCCGAAAAGGCTAATCGAAAAACTATATTCTTTTTCTCAAGTATTGATCTTCTCGATACTTATTCAACCATCCCTTCAAGAGTGGAACGAAATGTTTCTTAAGCTTGAGTTGTCTTCACCTGGACTCAATTATCTCTCATGCGAAGATATAACATCTTCGATTCTAGCGCTTGAGCATACTCATTTTGTCTTCGATCGTTATGACTTTCATTTACAATTTGATACACCTCGGACATTCATGAAGTATATGAGGAACCTTGGTTCACAGTATTCACCAGTTGGCTACAACCCACATCATGTAAAGAAGATACTGAAAAATTTCCCTGCTGGATTTTCATCGAAATACTCTGTCTTTTTTGGATTAGTATCAAAAATTCCACTGCAGCAGTTGGGAATGTAATGTATCTCCATTTTAAATTTTAATATTACGACTTTCACAGTAAGGCTTTTCATGTAATCTTCTCCTAGATCAACCCAAATCCTATCATGTCAGTTTTCATTACAGGGACAGATACAAATATCGGAAAGACCATCATTAGTGCTTGGATATGCACCCATTTGCGTTACGCTTACTTCAAGCCCATACAGACTGGAACAGATACCGATAGTGATTTCATTTCGAAAGTCACATCTGTACCAATTTATGAGTCAACTTTCTATTTCCCAGAACCGATTGCACCTCACATCGCAGCAAAGAACACAAATAAAGTGATTGATATTTCAAAAATCAGTATGCCAGATAATAAGAAGGTTCTAGTCGAAGGTGCTGGTGGCGTTCTTGTTCCGCTTCATGGAAGCGGCATCAAAATTATAGATCTGATTCAATCGCTGGAACTACCTGCAATAGTCGTGGCAAGTGATACCCTAGGAACAATCAATCATACCTTGCTAACTCTTGAAGCACTCAGAGCACGAAAAATAAAAGTCCTGGGCGTAATAATGAACTCGACTAGCAAAAATAAAGGCCTAGGGTATAATGCAGGCGCTATAAATCACTACGGCTCCGTAGAAATCTTGATGAATTTCCCATATTTGGAGTCCATCACAGAGGAGAGTCTATCAAAAATTCCTGTTACGAAATCACTGGAACAAGTCCTATAATCACGAGCCGATTCATCTAGAGTCTTCTTGCTTGCTTTCTATAGCCGATGTAGTAAAGTGAAATCAAACTTCCTTGGAGTAGAAAGTCGTCCGGGTCAAATTGCGTCTAGAAACGTATTGCTGTCGTTTAACAGAAAGAGACAGAAAGCTTATTTGGCATCCCTACACCCAACCGTATATTGCTATAACATGACTGATTTAACAGAAAGAGACAGAAAGCTTATTTGGCATCCCTACACACAGGAAAAGACAGCACCTTTACCAATAGCAATCACACGAGGAGAGAATGAATGCCTCTATGATGATAGGGGTAACAAATATATAGACCTCATATCTAGCTGGTGGGTGAATTTACATGGTCATTCCAATCCGGTTATCGCAAAGGCTATATATGATCAAGCATTGAAATTAGAACAAGTCATCTTTGCTGATTGCACTCACGAACTAGCGATTTCCCTGTGTGAAAATCTGAAAGCAAGCTTACCTCAAACCTTCTCAAAATTTTTTTTCTCTGATAACGGCTCCACTGCTGTTGAGGTCGCACTGAAAATGACATTACAGTTCTGGCAAAATCGTAACCAGGAAAATCGTAATATCTTTCTATCCTTCGATAAGGGATATCACGGCGATACAGTCGGCGCTATGAGTGTTGGTATATCATCAGACTTCTTCAGCTCCTATGAAAGATTCCTGTTTTCGTCACAAAGTATCCCTTATCCGGCAACGTGGATAGGTGACCCAGATGTGGAAACAAAAGAAGAATCATCATTAAAGATGTTAGAGAGGTTCTTAAAGGAAAATTCAGGTCGTGTTGCGGGATTCATTCTTGAACCACTTGTCCAAGGTGCTAGCGGAATGCGCATGTGTCGCCCCGAGTACTTAGAAAGGATACTGACACTTCTACGCAAGCATGAAGTGATACTCATATTCGATGAAGTCATGACTGGCTTTTATCGAACTGGAAAAATGTTCGCACTTGATTACCTCTCGATCACCCCGGATATACTGTGCTTATCAAAAGGATTAACTGGAGGATTCTTACCACTATCACTCACGATCACCACAAGGGAAATATATGATGCATTCCTTGATAACGATTTCAGAAAAGCTTTGGTTCACGGACACTCATACACCGCCAATCCGCTAGGATGCGCAGCGGCAATAGCATCACTTAAGCTTCTAAAGGACGAGAATACCTTAAAGGCGATAGCAAATATTGAGAAACTCCACAAGAACTTCTTATCTGAGTTGGCACAATCATCACTTGATTGCGTCAAAGCAAGAAGAGTGTGCGGAACAATTGCAGCTTTCAATCTCTTCTCTGAAGAAAGCGATTATAATCATCCTATCGTCAAGAGCCTCAAAGAAATATTCTTGGAAAAGGGACTACTTATAAGACCATTAGGCAATACGATATATCTGATCCCACCATATTGCATTTCACAAGCTTCTTTGGAGGAAGCTTATAACAAAATCTTGGAAGTAATTACCTCAATACATCATTCAAAGAAAGTCAGTGAAATATTGGAGAGTCAGGATCTCATGCTCTACTGAGCGGACCTTGTATATTCGCCTGAGCAAAATCAATGAAAAAATATATTGGCTCTACTTTCTCAGGAGCTAAAATTTTCGTATGATTTACCTCATGGGTGTGGGTGATTAGCTCAATTGGTTAGAGCACTTGCTTGACGTGTAAGAGGTTGTTGGTTCGAGTCCAGTATCACCCAGTCTGTTTCTTTGCTGTCCCAGCTGTTTTGGGCAGAGTTACAGGATTAAACAACATATTACCGCCTAGATTCGTCAGCGTTTTCTTGTCTAAAATCATTGAAGAAGTACACTTTGGAATCACTGAGCTAGCTATGTTGGCTTCATCTCCGCGAGCAGTAGTGCATATCGATGTAAAGCAGAAGGTCTCTTGGTTATCGAGAAAAATCGAGATGATATGTAGCAGTGACATATCAGAACAAGAGAAGTTATCGGTGCTAAAGGAAATGCAATCCCTACTGAAGAAAGTGGTGCAACTTTCGGTGCGTAGCAAAGAAAGTCGAGGCTAAAGACAATTTCAAGGTCATGGAAAATTTAGTGAAACCTTTTGTAAAAGGTGAACTGTATCTGAACTAGAAGCGATGAAAATCACTGTTAGCCCTGGTCAGGCCTGATTTATTTGCCTGATTTATTTGAAATAGGCTCCTAATTAACCCAATTATACTCTTAAAACTATTCCATTCATGGTGTATAATGTGGACACTTTTCGAAGATCAATATAGTTTTATGCGAAAGCTTGTTTTGATACTCTTTCTTGTTTTGCCGATCTTTGCGTTCGGTGAGCAGGTTGGACAGCCTCATGCGTGGCAGCTTGGGTTTCAGGAATCTGCGAGCCCGGTAATGGAGTACATAAATAATTTTCACAATAAGATGCTAGTGATAATGCTCTTTATTGTGGTATCTGTAAGCGCGTTACTTACTTACACGGTGATTCGGTTCAATAAAAAGCGTAACCCGGTACCGTCGAAGAGGTCACATAATACTCTGCTAGAGATAGTTTGGACATTAATTCCTCTGTGTATAGTGATCGGAATCGCATTTCCTTCTCTCAGGGTACTGAAATACGAAGAACAAATTCCAGAATCCGAAATGACTGTCAAAATCGTAGGACACCAGTGGTATTGGACTTATAGTTATCCCGATCATGGTGAGATCACTTTTGACAGCAATTTAAAGAATGACGGTGAATTGGTGGCTGGAGAGCCTCGATTACTAGCTGTAGACAACTATCTAGTTTTACCTGTGGATACGAATATCCGTATTCAGATTACCTCCGACGATGTAATACATAGTTGGGCTGTACCTGCATTGGGCCTCAAGAAAGATTCGATTCCCGGAAGACTCAACGAAACGTGGGTAAAGATCAAAAACGAGGGAGTATATTACGGTCAGTGTTCTGAGTTATGCGGTGTATTGCACGGTTTCATGCCTATAGCAGTCAAAGCCGTAAACAAGGATGAGTTCAAGAAATGGGTTGAACAGGCAAAAGATAAGTTTTAGTATTATATCGGTTGGACGGACTAGTTTTATGAGTGGACATTCAGAGATTCCTAAGGGCTTAAGTCGATGGCTCTTTTCAACAAATCACAAGGATATAGGTACTTTGTACATTATACTTTCGATAGTCGGTGGTATTGTAGGCGGACTTTTTTCTTTGCTCATGAGAAGTCAGCTAATGCATATTGATGTGTTTGGGGGTAATTACCAACTTTATAACGTTTCCGTTACTGCGCATGCGGTGATAATGGTCTTCTTCATGATAATGCCTGCCTTGGTAGGTGGCTTCGGGAACTGGTTTGTGCCAATAATGATCGGTGCGCCCGATATGGCGTTCCCTCGCATGAATAATATAAGCTTCTGGATGCTTTTTTTCTCGCTAATTGTCGTCGTCCTTTCGGCATTCATAGGAGAAGGACCTGGTACCGGATGGACTGTGTATCCTCCACTTTCAGGTATTAAATTCCATCCAGATGTCTCCATTGATCTAGCAATCTTCAGTCTGCACTTGGCAGGTCTCTCGTCGATCTTGGGGGCAATCAATTTCATTACAACTATAATCAATATGCGTGCACCAGGCATGGGAATGTTTAAAATGCCCTTATTTGTATGGTCAATCCTGATTACGGCAGTGTTGGTATTAATAGTAATGCCTGTACTTGCGGGTGTACTCACGATGTTACTTGCCGATCGTAACTTTGGGACAGCATTTTTTGAAGTCGCTGGCGGTGGTGATCCACTTCTATATCAGCACTTGTTTTGGTTCTTTGGTCACCCTGAGGTTTATATCGTTATACTTCCAGCATTTGGAATAGTCAGCGAGATAGTTTCTACTTTCTCCAAGAAGCCTGTTTTTGGATATATAGGAATGGTCGCAGCAATGACTATCATTGGAATTATTGGTTGCTTCGTATGGGCGCACCACATGTTCACAACTGGGGTCAGCTACAATACATTAGCCTATTTCACAGTTGCGACAATGCTAGTAGGTGTACCAACTGGTATAAAAGTTTTCAGTTGGATAGCGACAATGTGGGGCGGCTCCATAGATCTAAAGACACCTATGCTATTTGCATTAGGCTTTATCCTTTTGTTCGTACTGGGTGGTGTGACTGGAATTGCATTATCTAACTCAGCTCTCGATAAGATGCTGCATGATACCTATTACGTCGTCGGCCACTTTCATTATGTGATGTCCATAGCGGTTTTATTTGTAGTATATGCAGCGTTCTACTACTGGATTGGTAAAATCTCTGGTAGGCAGTATAATGAATTACTAGGAAAGGTCCACTTCTATGTAACACTGATTGCAGTTAATATAACTTTCCTACCTCATCACTTCTTAGGACTTGCTGGAATGCCGCGCAGAGTCCCAGATTATCCTGATGCCTTCATACCTTGGAACTATATATCCTCAGTTGGCGCCTTTCTTGCTTTTGGCTCCGCACTGTTCTTTGTGTTTATTGTGCTCCATACACTGCTCAGGGGCAAGAAATGTGAAAACAATCCATGGGGTGGCACGACTCTGGAGTGGACTCTTTCATCCCCTCCTCCATACCATTCATTTGAAGAGCCTGTTGCGAAGTAATATTTGTGCTGTCTGTGATATTTGGAATCGATTGCCCGAGTCTGAGGGATTGTTTCGCGCTACTCAAGCCTAGAGTCGTTGCTTTGGTGACGTTCACTGCAATCACCGGTGTCGTGTTGGCCTACTTTTCTGGATATACAACATCACTTTCGTCCGCGATGTTGGCGATTGTCTGTACGGCCACAGGTTCTGGCGCGGCTGGCGCTCTGAACATGTGGTATGACAACGATATAGACGCTGTGATGCTTCGTACAAGGAATCGTCCAATTCCGCAAGGAAGGGTTTCTCAATTGTTTGCGCTTGAGTTTGGTCTGATTCTTGCGGTACTTTCTGTTGGGATCATGGCCATCGCAGTGAACCTTCTGTCCGCGCTTCTTTTGCTGGTTGCGATTTTCTATTATTCAGTGGTCTACACAATCTGGCTGAAGAGACGCACTTCACAGAATATTGTTATAGGTGGTGCTGCCGGTGCCTTTCCCCCAATGATCGGATGGGCAGCCGTATCAAACAGTGTGGGAATCGAAAGTATAATATTGTTTCTCATAATATTTCTCTGGACACCTCCGCATTTCTGGGCACTTGCTCTCAAGAGCTCACAGGATTACAAGTCCGTTGGTATACCAATGTTGCCAGTCACGTCGGGTGTGAAGGTAACAAAGATACAGATACTGTGTTATTCTGTCCTACTTCTTGCAACGTCTATACTCCCATATGTATTGATGTTTGCGGGTGTTATCTATGCCGTTACGGCTCTAATTTTGGGCTTCATATTTTTGTATTATGCAGTCGCAGTCTATTTAGATGATAATAATTGCATGCAACTATTCTATTTTTCTGTGCTATACTTGTTCCTAATTTTCGGTGCACTGATATTTGATGCGGCTTTCGTTGCCTTGCTGAAGATAGTTATTTGATTTCATACTATGCAAAGATGATAGATAAGAAAAAAAGAGATTTCATTATTACTACTACGATTGCATTTGGTACTGGTGGAGCAGTCGTCGCCACTTGGCCTCTCTTAAAATCATTTGGTCCGGCAGCAGATGTCCTTGCAGCAGCGACTAAGGAGGTAAATATAGGAAGTATAGCTTCGGGGCAGAGCACGAAGGTCATGTGGCAAGGCAAGCCGGTTTATATAAGAAATAGAACCCAACAGGAGATAGAAACAGCAAAGAAATCAGATATAAGCTCTCTTAGGGATCCACAGCTTGATTCTGTACGCGTCCAGCATGGAAAAGAAAATTGGCTTGTGGTTGTAGGTGTATGTACGCATCTTGGATGCGTCCCTATAAGCAATCCCGATGGGACTTTTTTCTGCCCATGTCATGGTTCATACTATGACACTTCAGGTAGGGTCGTCGCTGGTCCGGCTCCGGCTAATCTTGTAGTGCCAGACTATTATTTTGTAAACGATACAACAGTGATATTAGGAGCAAAACAGAAAAATGCGTAAAATTGATGGTAATCCAGTTAGGAGATCAGGTATTATCGACTGGATAGAATATCGACTTCCGATTTTCTCGTTTCTTAGGGAGTTTATTGTCGATTACCGTGTTCCGATAAACATCAACCCTCTCTGGAATTTTGGTGTACTAGCTGGCTTGTCGCTGGTGATACAGATCTTGACAGGAATATTCCTGGCAATGCACTATGACCCAAATGCAGCTAATGCGTTCACCAGCGTCGAGCACATCACAAGGGATGTCAGTTTCGGCTGGTTGATTCGATACTCACACCAGGTTGGAGCGTCGATGTTCTTTGTGGTGGTGTACGTACATATTTTCAGGGGATTATACTATGGATCGTATAAGGAGCCACGTGAACTTCTCTGGATACTAGGTGTCGCAATATTTCTCGTTATGATGGCGACAGCTTTCTTGGGATACGTTCTCCCATGGGGTCAGATGAGCTTTTGGGCTGCAACTGTGATCACGAATTTCTTTTCTGCTATACCGTTGTTCGGCGAATCCATTACGCAGTGGATCTGGGGTGGTTTTGCAGTCGGCAGTCCAACGCTGAATAAATTCTTTGCTCTACACTATCTGTTTCCGTTCATAATAGTCGCCATAGTTATCCTACATCTAGCGGCTCTCCATCGATTCGGCTCCAATAATCCGTCCGGGATAGAGGTGAAATCGGACAGCGAAACTGTACCATTTCATCCTTACCACACTGCAAAGGATTTTGTGACTGTCGTGCTTTTCTTTATTGTCTTTTCCGGGTTTTTATTCTTTGCACCCGATTATTTGGGTCACCCCGATAATTTCATCGAAGCAGATCCTTTAGTGACACCACAACACATAGTTCCAGAGTGGTATTTCTTGCCGTTCTACGCGATCCTCCGCGCTATTCCTAGTAAGCTAGGTGGAGTTGTTGCACTGTTCTCGGCAGTTTTGATATTGGTCCTTGTACCATGGTTGGACACATCCAAGGTAAAAAGTGGTAGATATCGCCCAATTTTCAAGAAATTCTTCCTTGCTTTTCTTTGTAACTTTGTGTTTCTGGTATGGTTGGGCGGTAGAGAAGCTATTGAACCTTATATCACTATGAGTAGATTGGCTACTTTGTATTATTTTGGATATTTCATGATTGTCCTTCCTGTTCTTGGTAAATTTGAGAAAACTCTTCCTCTACCGAAAAGTATTCAGGATAGCCTCAAGTCAGACAGTTAAAGATGGATCTCATACTATGAAAAGATATTTTTTATTTACCTTCCTGCTTTGTTCTGGTTTCTCCACTGCAGACGAGAAGCACTTTAAACCAAAGGAGCCTCTTGCCGTCTCGTGGTCCTTTGATGGTATCTTCGGTACCTTTGATAGGCAATCGATTCAGAGAGGTCTCAAGGTATATCAGCAGGTTTGCGCTTCTTGCCACTCACTCAACAGAATATCGTTCAGACATTTACTGGATATCGGCTTCACGCCTGAGCAGGCAAAGAACATTGCTTCTGAGTATCAAATCACTGACGGTCCTGATGATAACGGTGAATATTATCAACGTCCAGGAGTACTCTCGGATTACTTCGCCCCACCCTACTCAAACAGACAGGCGGCTGAAGCTGCTAATAATGGATCATACCCTCCTGACTTATCCTTGATAGCGCGCGCAAGAATGAATGGTCCAAACTATCTATATTCTCTTTTGACCGGATTTACCGGAGAGGAATCGGATGAAGGTTTGCACTATAATCCGTATTTCATCACTGGAAAGCTTGCCATGGCCCCACCTTTGTCTGATGACCTGGTGACCTACGATGATGGTACTCAAGCGACAGTCAATCAGATGGCATTCGATGTGGTCAACTTCCTGCACTGGACCGCCGAGTATGAAATGGAGAGGCGCAAAAGTCTGGGCTTGAAAGTGATAGGTTTTCTTTTAGTGCTGCTAACTCTTTCTTGGATCTCGAACAAGAGGATCTGGGGTGATGTAAAAGGCTCGAGGAAGCACGATAAACATTAGTATGATGTATTGCAATATCTGGAAGCTCTTTTTCTTTCCATCGAGAGATTAATCTCATGTCAGCGCGTGTAAAGCTTTTTTTTCTTTTCTGTCTCGTTGGACTCGGTCTTTTTGTGGTCTGGGGCAATTTTTCCTCTAGAACTGGTAGAAAGATCAGTATGGGCCTGGATCTGCGTGGTGGCGTTAGTATTACGATGTCGATGGATCAGGCTGAATATCTACAAGAGAAGTTACGCAGAGTTGCTTCTGACGTATCGGAATTCGCGAAAGAAAGTAATGTAAAAATCCTCAGAATTAAAGTAGATGAAGTACAACCAATGCTTTCAATTTCACTGGCTGAATGGGATGAGCATATACTGACAGAGTTGAAGAAGTTCTTTAAACACTCTAGTGAGATTGTACTTGATAAAATTGACAGAAAGAACGCGGTTATACAGCTAGTATACTCCGAGCAGTACCTCAGAGAAATAAATAGACAGCTCATCGAAGATTCAATATCTAATCTTCGAAGAAGGGTGGATGAGTTTGGAGTGAGGGAAACACTCATATACTCTCTTGGAACGGATCGTATAGTAATAGAAGTCCCAGGCCTAAAAGATCCAGAAGAACTAATTTCCATACTCGGCAAAACTGCGAAACTTGCCTTCCATATGGTCCTGCCAGATAAAGCGATACTCTTAGGAAGACTAACACTGGAAGATAAGCTTGGAAGAAGGTTTACATTGGAAAGACATCCTTCGCTTACTGGTGATCTACTGGACGAGGCAAGCGTCGCATTCAGCCAGAAAGGGACTCCCGTTGTACGATTTAAGTTTAATTCCTATGGAACAAAAAAATTGGAACAGATCTCTAAAGCAAATATAGGAAGACCTATGGCAATAGTCTTAGATGATACTGTCCTGACTGCACCAGTGATACGAGATCCTATAATAGGTGGCAGGGGTGAGATTTCCGGGAACTTTGATACAAAAGAAGCAAAAGAGTTGGCTCTGTTACTCAAGTCTGGCTCCCTCCCAGCAAGACTTAATGTAATAGAGCAACGTGTTATCGGACCTTCCCTTGGTGCCAAATCGACATCATTGGCAAAAAAGTCTGGAATCTTGGCTGTAGTGTTAGTCATTCTTTTCATGCTTTTTGCGTACAGGATCTACGGTTTAATCGCAGCTATCGCTCTGATAATGAATCTGATTCTTTTACTTGCTGGGCTTACACTGATTGAGGCAACGCTGACTCTCCCAGGAATTGCTGGGCTAATTCTCACCATTGGTATGGCTGTCGATGCGAATGTATTAATTTTCGAGCGTATAAGAGAGGAGTTCGCAAAAACTGGTGTTCTGAGCAACTCAATAATGAAGGGATTCGAGCATGCAAAGGCCACGATTTTTGATTCAAATATCACCACCTTGGCAGCTGCCCTGATAATGATAATCATTGGATCCGGTCCCATCAAAGGTTTTGCTGTTACTTTATCCCTAGGAATTATTACCTCAATTTTCTCATCTGTCTTCGCGACTAAGGTAATGATGGAAGCCTTTATTATCCGTTCTAGACAGAGAGTATAAGACTAAACCATGTTGCTAGCCCTGCTTGAGAGGTGTGACCATGGCAAAATAGAGGTGACACCCCACCAACTCTTTCGTATCCTTCTTTCTTCAACAAAAGCTCGAATTTCACCCATGACAGTATCTTCATATAGACTATCCGAGTTATGCACAAGTAAAGCGTGGAAAGCCCGAAATAGGAACGGGCTGAGCTTATATTCATGGCGTAATCTTGCATTATCTACTGGAATAACAGCGATTTTAACATTCTCTCGCCGTTCCAGATCATCCGCGTTTATTCCATCTCTATAAGTTTCCCTGATATCCCCTTCTTCATAGAAAATATCTCCATCAGAAACTATCACAGAAACCGGCGTATCGTTCAGCGCATCAATTTCGTCCTGCGTTATCCCTATTTTGCTTCCGTACTGCACTACTGTTATGCAAATGACAGCTTTTAGTACAGCAATACACAACGCAAGACAAAGAGTAATACTGCACGCCACAGTAATCCATCGAGATTGATCATCTGATATTGCACCACGTATGATCCCATATAGCGCACCAGTAACAGTACCTAAAAGGAGTAAAGCGCATGCGACAAATATGAGATGCGCTCCTCTGGATCGATTAAGGAGCGTCCTAGCCGCATATTTCATATTCGGAGGAGCTACAAGAGTGATTAGTTTTGCGCATCGTTCTCCTGACTCTTCAAGCTTCGCAGCCAGCTTGGTACTAACCATACCTCCAAGTGATTTCCCGTATAATACTAAATCATTTGACCGATTATATTTCCTACCATAATATTGACTAGATCTGAGAAGGGCTTCCAAGTTTTTCAGCAACACTTCAGACTGCTGTACAAGATTTGAAAGCGAAAGCTTACCACCCATATATCTATAAACAGCGCGATGTGCACACCCATACTTTAGATAATTGAATGTGACTACATTGCAGTACCTCCGCATTTCAGAGAAACGCTCATTAATGCGTCCACCATTACCGGAAAAAAACAACACGGTTGGCTTAGAAGGATTGAAAAGATCAACAAAGCCAAAGCTCAATTCAAAGGCATTAGCTTCTTCTGGACTGGCAGCTAAGATTGCATCACCCTCATATTTTACCCAGAACTTATGGGGTCCTGATATCCAGGTAGCACCACTTTCACTGTTTCCAGGAATAAGAAGACTGTGTAAAAACGAACTGAGCAACCCTGTTTCATTTTTTATGTTCTGCATGATGCGTAATAGGTAAGGAAAATGGAAATACGATAAACAAGATCTTTATAATTGTAATTTTATAGTTAAATTATTTAGTATTCAAATTATACCTAATTAGGTTTAAGATTTAATTACTCAAATCATTTAGAGACTAAATTCTTCAGTGATTGAGGAAATTTGCTACTCTAATGATGCAAATCCAATGTAATTAACTGAAATATCTTTATCTAACTTCCAGGAATCGGAAATGAAATTATATTTCAATCCCCTAATATCTTTGATTTCCAGACCAGCATTCAAAAAGAATTTATTCAAAGTCGAAGGCTTCAAGAAAGCTTGCCAGGAATGCGTTTTTCTGGGTAGAAGATCCAATAAATATTCAGCTGCTACGATCCCAAAGAGAAATGATTTTATTGTTTTATTCAAAGTCGAAAAAAATATTTTTCCACCTGGAGCAAGCATTCCAGAACACAATTTTACAAACTCCATAGGGTCGTTAACATGTTCAATGACTTCCATTATGCAGATTATGTCAAATTGCTTATCACGAATAACAGCCTCATCCAAAGAAGCATTTATATAAGTCACATTCCCTTTACTGTTTTCCATGGCTGCCTTTACACTTTCCTCACTTGGGTCTATAGCAGTCACAATACCTCCAAGGCTGGAGAGCTCCTCGGATAAAATTCCGCCGCCACACCCAACATCCAAGATTGCTTTCCCAACAACATCACTGTTACTTAGAATATACTGAATCCTTAATTTATTCATTTTATGCAACATTTCAAAACTTCCGTGTGGCTTGTGCCACTCAGATGCAAGTACAGAAAATTTTTTTATTTCCTCTTTATTCTCAGTAACCATTTACTATGAAATCTCCAGGCTCGGATAAATTACATATCGATCAGTGTATAGCCCAAACCAACTTTATCATACCTGAACATCAGAAATCATAAACACTAATATCACTGTTGTATCGTTTACAAAATAATAGTCTGGCACTACAAGATTAGCCGGAGCCGGACCAGCGACGACCCTACCTGAAGTGTCATAGTATGAACCATGACATGGGCAGAAAAAAGTCCCATCGGGATTGCTTATAGGGACGCATCCAAGATGCGTACATACACCTACAACCACAAGCCAATTTTCTTTTCCATGCTGGACGCGTACAGAATCTGAAAATATTCCTAGAAAAACAAGTTTTACAACAGGCGAGTTTCTTTTATACTTAATCTTAGTGGTCCCGTAGCTCAGCAGGATAGAGCAACAGATTCCTAATCTGTGTGTCGTGTGTTCGAATCTCACCGGGATCATTGCCTGATGATAAGAGTACTTGGGGGGACTAATACTCAACTATCATAACTCCGTATGTAAATCCCCCTCCCATAGCCGTAAGTAGGAGCTTGTCCCCCTTTTTCAGTATTTTTTCATTGTTAAGGTGATCCAGCGTAATTGGAATAGAAGCTGCAGAGGTATTCGCATACTTGTCTACAGTCACTATCACTTTGTATGGATCTATACCTATCTTCTCGCTAACTAAATCTATGATTCTTATATTAGCTTGATGCATTACAAAGTAATCTATTTCCTGAGCTGATATGCCACTGACATCAAACGCCTTATTGATTTCAGTAGTGAGTTTTTTGACTGCTGCCTCGAAGACTTTTCTTCCGTCCATATGTAGTTTCCCTGTAACATCTGCAGAGAGCGCATCACACAAGGATGCGTCACAAGACATGGAATCATAGATTAATCCGCCTACTTCACCGGCAGAAATCAGTGCGGCACCTGCACCATCACCGAATAGAATACAAGTATTTCTATCTTTCCAATCGACGATGCTGGACATGGCATCTGCCCCAACCAGAAGCACTTTTGAGACTTTCCCAGCTGCAACCATTGCGCTAACAATTGAAAGGCCATATAGAAATCCAGAACATGCAGCATTGATATCGAACGAAAGAATTTGTCTTTTTATACTTAGCTTACCCTGTAAGATATTTGCAACTGCAGGGATTCTCTTACTAGCAGTACAAGTAGCAACAACTATTGCATCAATGTCTTCAACGGAAAAATCTTGCACTCCATTCAGACATTTCAGAGAAGCATTCAGTGCTAAGTCAGAGACATCTTCCTCATCAACTATGTATCTCGTTTTTATGCCGGTTCTCCTGAGAATCCATTCATCAGAAGTGTCGACTAACTTTTCAAGATCGAAGTTAGTCAAGACCTTACCCGGCAAGTAAGAGCCAAATCCCAAGAAATTTATTTTCCTCATTTTTACAGTTCGCCAAAAATCCTAGGAGCAGTAAGTACGCCAGGACAGATAAGTAAAAATAGCAACACCTCACCGTGTTTTGATGAAGCTCAAAAACCAACAATATCAGTCACGGACGTCAGGGTAAAATACCCGCGTGCGACGGAAAGTAAGCTGACCTAGTCAACAGCACAGATACTCTCAATAATCTGTGTGTTTAGATCATTCTCAACTAAATTAGCCGCGACCATAATAGCATTCGAGAAGGCATTCCTATCTGAGCTACCATGCGCTTTTACTGCAATACCATTCAAACCAATCAACATAGCGCCATTTCTCAGATCAGGATTAAACTTGGCCATTGATCCTTTCAAATTTTTGGACAAGATACATCCAGCGATCCTAGACAAGAATGAGGCCTTGGTCGCACTGACTATACCCTCTTTTATTAGGTGGTAAATACCCTCAGCAGTCTTCAGCATTATATTGCCCGTAAATCCATCACTGACAACAACATCCACGTTACCTCCGAGCATATCCGCAGGCTCTATATATCCTCTGAAGTCAAAACGACTAGCTTCAGATTTCTCTTTCAGCATGTGGAAGGCTTCTTTTATAGCATCAGTACCTTTATTCTCCTCAACACCAATATTCAGGAGCGCCACACTTGGATTTTCCGTGCCGAGAGCAGCCTTTGCAAAGGCTGCTCCCATAAAAGCAAACTGATATAGCACTTCAGAACTGCATTCGAGGTTTGCTCCAAGATCAAGGACAACTACTTCTCCCTTTTTACTTGGTAGAGTCGTAACAATGGCGGGCCTATATATGTCATCCAACATGCCGAGAAGAATCTTCGAAATCCCCATAAATGCTCCGGTATTACCAGCAGAAACGACACAATGTGAGATCATTTCTCTGACATCCTGTACCGCCCTGTACATACTCGAACCCTTCCTTCCTCTAACCGCTAAGGAAGGCTTATCATTGGACGAGACGATATCGTCTGTATGAATGATTTCACTATTCTTGAGAAGGACAAGATTAAGACTGTGTGAAAGACATCTCTCAAGAGAGGGACCATCACCGAAAAGCCTGAAAAAGACAGAATCAGGATGTCGCATCAGATAACGGGAAGCGCCAAAGATGATTTCATCTGGAGCATTATCACCGCCCATCACATCCAGGGCAACTATAATCCTATTTCCCATTTATGTTCCACAAAGACGACACACCCTCCAAATCGACTAAGAGACCAATTACTGTTGCTCTTTCTTTTTCTTCCTTGAAAGAACTTGTCTGCCATTGTAAAATCCGTCTAGGGAAATGTGATGAGGCCTTTGAAACTCCCCTGTAGTCTTATTTGTAACAAACATGTCAGGAGAGAGGGCATCATGAGATCGTCTCTGCCCTCGTTTTCCTGGAGTAGTTTTTCTTTTGGGAACGGGCATAGTCTATTCTAAAGTTTTGGAACCAGGCACAAATTATAGTATAAATGATCTCTTTTATGCAAGGGCGTAACAGATCAAAACTTCACCCAACACCGCCGATTCCAAATAAAAATAGATACGTATCATCCTGGATGATAACCTCGATCCACGGAAACGTGCCCTTCTAATCAGGCAATCTAACTCAAATTCACCACACTAAACAAGAGACACAGAAGCGCTACAAGTATCCGAGAGATTCACATGGCGAAGTCCACTACTAAGCGGCATTCCTGCTTCCTTGTCTGTATCAGGACAAAGATTCGGTCTCTTTGTTTCGTCGATGTCTACAAAGTACAGTAATACTGTAGATATGAAAGAGACAGCAATACCTACAGTAATACATAGACCTTCACTACTTCCGCTTACCCAGAAATCCCTAACTTTTATGATGTCATCCCCAAATAACCGTAGCAATGAAATGATTGCAGCAACACTGAAAGCAAGTGCAGGGAGCAATATACAGAAAATACCATGATATATGCTATATTTATCCTTATCTCTCCCCCTTGCGGGACGAAAGCCTTGTACCTTGGTAAAGGCCATGCTCAAAAACCCAATACCAACACAGAGTGATATGAATGATGCTATTCCGATAGCTTTGAAATTCTTGAATTCCGAAATTCCAGAGCAAGAAAAAGCAGCAAACAAGAATCCTATCACTACAAGAGCGCGACAAATATTCTTTGGGCTGACTATACCTTTGATTCCGCGCATTACAGTACCTGCACCAACACTTGCATTAAGGGCGCCACCTACAAGCTCAGACATTCGATTAAAATATTTCTCTTTCAGTACTGCGGCTGAGCGAGCAAACGCTTCAACCTCTTCACATGCTTTCTCAATGACCCGATCTGTATATGCAGTATCTTCATCATTCTTGCCAAGCAGCTCGAGCAACTCAGATACGCTCTTTAAAGTCCCAATTTCACGAGTACGCGGGCCACCCCCAAAAAGTCTCACGAAATCACGCTTCAAAGAAAGATTGATTATCTCCGCACTGGACAATCCACGAACATCGCACCCCTCATCTTCTAAGACCTTTCTACAGGCTAACCTAGCCCAGAGTTTGCTCGAAGCAATCGCAATAGTCGCAGGAAAAGCGAGTTGGCAGTCTCGTAGCTCATTGTAGAGAGTACGTATTGCTCGCGCTACATTCGCACGTTTCTTCCCATCTGTAGTATTGCTTGCGCGACAGAGAGCACCATAAAGCCTCTGGGAACATACAAGTATTTCCTCCATTGTATTATTTGTTCCAAAGACTTCGTATGCATTATGCATAAGGCCCGTCATATGCATATCAATAGATCGTACAGATGCTCCAGCA
This sequence comes from Neorickettsia helminthoeca str. Oregon, assembly GCF_000632985.1. Lineage (NCBI taxonomy): Bacteria > Pseudomonadati > Pseudomonadota > Alphaproteobacteria > Rickettsiales > Anaplasmataceae > Neorickettsia > Neorickettsia helminthoeca. The sequence goes on from NZ_CP007481.1 coordinate 565,700, forward strand.
TCACCTATGATAGTTTCCACCTTGTGCTTAAGACATTTGTCTTGCCCATTCTCATCAGTAGTAACTAGACCATTCGTTAATTCTGAGAATCGTGAGAGTGCCTCTCTTACACTTGGTAAAGTCTTAACCACCTCTGGAACAAGGCCTTGCTCTTGCCCTGACTCATCAGTACGAGCGACATGGAGTAGTAGTTCTCGTAACCTTGCTACAAACTCAGTCAGCGTCGGAGACAGACCGACTACTTCCCCGCCCTCACCAGTACTAGCGATACTCTTCATCACCATCACAGCTTTGGGCACTACTTCGCCTACCTCTTTCAAAAACTTAGTCAGCGTCGGAGACAGACCGACTACTTCCCCGCCCTCACCAGTACTAGCGATACTCTTCATCACTGCCGAAGTTGCAGGTACTAGCACCTGAAGTTCTTCGAGCACTGAAACAAGACATCGTCGCCCTTTCTCGCCATCTTCAATGCACTTAAAAACACCAGCTCTAATTTGAGGAGCGCACACATTAGCGGCTTGTTCACGAGCAAGTGGAAAGTTGCCCTCCCTACAGGCCTGAATTATTCTCTGGACTAGGGCACGCTCTTCATCATCTGGCACAGACGAAGCAATATCCTCCAAGGCAGCCATACTAGCCTGAGGGAATGTACTCCCAACTTGCTCTCCAATACACTTAACAATAGTACCAAGACTCGCGCATGCTGCCCCAGCGTTTGCTTTAATCGACCTTACAACAGAATAAGCAGATAAAAGAGCAGCACATCTGCGAGCTCTTTGAACTATTTCAGCAGCTGATCTTATTTTTCCACTTTTATGCTCTACTATTCCTTCACCTCTCTCATCTGTGGGTATCTCTATAGACCGGAGAAGTAAAGATAGCTCAAAAAGAAGTTTATGAGCGCAAACAACCTTGACTGGAGTCTCTGGAAAAGGAGGAAGTAATAAATCGCCATCGAGCATGGATGTAGAGCTACTGGCACCCAGAACTTTTCTTTTCCGAACAGAAGCCTTAAATCCTCCTAATCCACACTTAGCTGGGCCCATCCTAGGTGATGACGCTGATGCAGATGAGGAGGTATCAGAAGAAGCTAGCTCGTCACCATAAGCGCTTCGCCTTAGAGGTTCAAAAACAGAAAGCAATAGATCGCGCAGTCCCTGTAACTCTGGCGCAGACATTACAAGATCTTCTCTCCCTCGACCTTGAGTGGCGGCTCTATCTAGCATCTCCGCAAACCCGCTAAGGACGTCTCGTATATGGCTTACATCACTCTCCGGTATACAGTCTTGCTCAGCGAACGCTGCAAGAAGACCTGCCATTATTTCAGGATTTTCAAGATAACTTAACACCACCCGCGCAGATTCTGCGACTTGCCTATACTCCTCAAACATTTTTATCTCTTAATCTATTCACCGCCTACATTTTTCCGTCGCCTACATAGAGAGAGGCAGCTTACGTAATTCTCCAATATATTCGCTGGTAGCAACACTAGAACCTCAGGAGACATAAGTACAACTCTATGATATAAAAGATCACAACCAACTTTCCTAGGATTTTAGAGTGATCTCCTTGATCAAATTATAATTTATTTTCCCAGACCGATGTACATGGTCAGGTCATCTCCAACAGCTGGAAAAGGATAAAACAATTGATCCACACAGTGGCCAAGCTTCAGACAGAACAGAAAAAGACATCCAGCGCAACTGCATATCCAAAAAGCAGGTAATGCAAGATATTAGGGGGTTATAACACACAATTCGGGAAGAAAAATGGCTGCATAATACCAACCCGATCGTACTCAGTAATCTTGAATCAATTCACCAACACTCAGAGCTAGAAAAATTTGCGTACTACCAAATCAAAACAACCAAGACTAGATTATAGCATATATCAGTTAAAATTGTATCAGTATTAGAATTTTATTTTAATTTAGATATCAAACGAATTACGGATTTTTCATCTAATTCCTCAAAATAATCATTGTTGATTTGGATAACTGGTGCATTCACACACGCCCCTAAACACTCCACTTCAACCAGGGAAAATTTTCCATCTTCGGTCGATTGACCAACCCGTATCGAAAGCTCTTTTGCAATCGCGTTACATATACGATCCGCTCCCCTGAGCCAGCATGGGGTAGTCCTGCAAACTTGAATGAGATATTTGCCTACGGGAGCAGTATTGAACATACTATAGAAAGAAGCAACTTCATAAACCCTTATCACAGGCATATCTAATAATTGGGCTATATAGTCCATTGCAGCAATAGGGATCCAGTTTTCGTTTTGTTCCTGGACAAGGTGTAGCAGTGGAAGGACGGCACTTCTTTTATGAGATGAAGGATATCTAGCCAGTATTTGCTCTACCTTTTCTAGGTTCTCGCAACTGAAGACAAACTTATCAGTCTGGACAGAAGAATGAGCAACATGTTTTTTCATAGTTCAAAGAAATCTAAAAGCAAGAATAAAGAAAAAATTCATGATCGATGCAAACCAGAGCCAAAAAAACACACTCCTCCTTGAGCAATCTTCTACACCACTCCTCGTCCCTGAAGCATTATTCTCGCCAAAAGTATCCCTCAAGACGACTATCGCCTCTTCGAACTTCTCTTTCATCACCTTTAGCGGATTCATTTCAGTTTTATACCATTTTCTTATCAGAGGTTCTATAATTCGCCATATATTTGTTTCAGGGTGAATCCTGGCGCAATTTGACTCAAGGAACATAAGGTTCTTTTGGATGAGTACAAGATTCGGATTGATTTCGATCTCGAAATCTCTGGAGAGTTTGAAGAAATCCCCAAGTAATTGGGACAGTGAGATCTCCCTTAATGTTTTCCCCAATATCGGTTCCCCAAGAGCGCGACAGGCAGAAGCGAAATTCGCTCGAGACCTATCCACGTAACCTGCTGAATAATGAATCTCAGCAACACGATTATAATCTTGATCCAAAAAGCCCTTTATCAATTCTAACAGGTATATTTTGGTTTTTTTATCGATTCTGCCGACAATACCGAAATCCACTAATCCAACTTTGTTGCCGGGAGTAACGAATATATTCCCAGGATGTATATCTCCATGAAAAAATCCATTTCTATAAACCTGTTTAAAGAAGACTACGATCAGTTTTCTTGCAAACTCAGAATCGCACAGATTGCACTTCGTCAGAGGTACACCCAGCATCCATGACATGGTAAGTACACGTGTACTAGTCAGATTCCAAAAGACTCTAGGCATGATGACTTCAGTATCATAACGTGAATTATCCCTCATTTCTGATAAGGATGCTGCTTCCATCTTAAGATCAAGCTCACAGTTAACAGATGCCGTAAACCTCTTGAGTATAGGTATCAAATTAAACCGCTTCGACAGAAAGCAGGAAAAAATACGCGCAACAAAAAAAGCAATTCTGATATCACGTTTAAAAATCTTTTCTATATTGGGTTTCAGGACCTTTATAGCAACGACATCGCCGGAAAGAGTTGTCGCTTTATGGATTTGAGCAATTGATGCAGAAGCCACTGGTTCCTCACTGATCCAGGAAAAAAGATCCTCGACTTTGGATGAGAATTCCTTTTCAAGTGAAGCCTTTATAAAGGCATAGTCCACAGGTTTGACATCATCACACAACTTTCTCAATGCAGTACCCAGGCCAGGACCTATCAGATCCCCCATGCTGGAAAAAAACTGCCCAAATTTTATGAAAGCTGGCCCCATAGCCTCCATCCCGGAAACTAGATTATGATACTTCTTTCTAAAAAAAAGCTCAAAATACGAATAACAGATGAAATATGCTATCCTGAAGCCTCTGAAAAGTGTGTACATGCTCTAACTTTAATCACTACAAAGCACAGCTGCAAACCCACGGAGACAATTATTTCCACTAAGCGGGTGAGTCGGTGTCGGAGAATAGAGAATTCAATGCATGAAGGATGCAAAAATCACATTAATTCAATTAACTTCTGATATTAACTTCTGATGCTGTATATGAGACCCGCTGTCTGCAAATACAATGCGGGTAAAGAAATATGCATACAGATCGGCAGACTCAGAGAATAAGGTATACTTACATACCTTACATGCGACACAACTCCCATTTGAAGATTTTGATATTTTCCTGTAATATACTCTTTTATTTAGCTTATTCCGACTCCGTGAAAAAGATATCCCTGATCTTATCATTTTTTTGTTTCTTTCAGTGTTTTACGGCCTCAGCAGAAAGTCCAAAAGCGCTGCAGTCTTTCGAAAATTGGACCCTTTATACACAAATTGAAGATGGTCAAAAAGTGTATTTCATTGCTGCCACGCCTGTGGGGAGATCGGGTAATTATACATCTAGAGGGGCACAACATATCTGGGTGAGGTGCATAAGCAAGAATATTGACGAAGTAAGCATTACTCCAGGATATCCATACAAGGGGGATTATTATCCGCAGGTCGCCACCTATAAAAAGAAAGAAGATTTCCTGAAGTACAAACAGGGTATGATGGAAAATGCCAAAAAGGGAGAGTGTAGAGTGAAGAATCCGTCAGCCTCATACGTGTTCGATGTATTGGATGGCGACATAGCTTGGCTGAAAAATGTTGAAGATGATGAGAATGCTATTAAGTCTATGAAGTCAGATATTTATGCAGTGGTCGTTGCTAAATCAAGGAAGGGAACCTGCTCCCTTGATCTGTATTCGTTGAAAGGTTTCGCAAAGGCACATAATAAAATGAAAGAGCTCTGTGAAAAGGTCTTCTAGGATACTCCAATCCTGAAGTCACACATTATTTTGATGGCGCTCTCTTGACACCTTCTGCGATTGTTTCCCAGACTGTCCGGTTGCAAAATTCTTAACGTGCCTCTTGAAATTTCTTGAACTCATAGCAGTATCGCGACACTTCCTATTGATTTATTTGATTTTATGTCATAATCTGCAGTTTTGATTGTTTCAGAGCTTTTGATGACCAAAGAAGTAGTAAAGAGTGTTGATCTCATCAACATCGTTGCAGAGGGCGCTTCGATTCCTAAGGGGCAGGCTAAACATGCTATAAATGCATTGTACGAGTACATATATGACTCTCTTAAGAAGAAAAAATCCATCAGAATTCCGAAAGTCGGGACTCTATCCGTAGTGAAGAAAAAGGCGACGACTTATTGTGATCCAAAGACTAAGCAAATGGTCAAACAGGCCGAAACTGAGAGGATAAAATTCACTATCAGCAGCGTTATCAAGGGTGATTTGAAATCTGGAAGCTAAGAATTCGTTCCTTCATTATAGGCACAAAATCACATCATGGCTGGTCACTCTCAGTACGCGAATATAAAACACAGAAAAGGTGCTCAGGACGCAAAAAAGGCAAAAAAGTTCACTAAACTTAGAAGAGAATTGGTTGTTGCTGCGCGTTCTGGCATACCTGATCCTGCATTTAATCCAAGGCTGCGTTCCGCTTTAGCTAACGCGCGACGTCAGGGACTTCCAAAGGACAAAATTGAAGCCGCCTTTAAAAGTGCCAGTAACAAAACTGATGCCGATGATTATCAAGAAATCTATTACATGGCTTCGGGCTCTGGGGAGATGTGGCCCAATGGAATTTCAGTTGTAGTTGACGCACTCACGAATAACAAAAACAGGACCGCCTCAGAGGTAAGACATATTTTATCAAAGTTCGGTTTTGTTTTTGCTGAGCTTTCATTCATGTTTGATCGCTTAGGGTTGTTTTCATATGCAGAGTCAGTAGATCTGGATAGATTGATTGAATTTGCCTTAGAAATAGGTGCACTAGATGTGAAAAAGGAAAATAAGCGACATAATGTATACTCGAACAAGGAAGACTTCAGTAGGATTGCTGATGAGCTCTCCAAGGAATTCGGGGATTGTGAGTATTCGGGCCTCGTGTGGGTACCAAAGTCACCTCAGATTGCCTCTAAGGAGGTCCAGCAAAACCTGGAAAAAATGCTAGAAGCACTCGAGGAGAATGATGATGTACAGAACGTCTACACCTCCATCAGTCTCGAGGACTAAGCTGGAAATCCAGTGAGGATAAAAGATCAATAGAATAAAGTAGGGCCCACCAAAAGCTGAAGGGTCAACCAAGGGGGGATCAGTGGCGGTCCTTCACAGGATAGGAGCATCGTACCCAAGGCGGGAGCATTTTGGATAGCACTCGGCCGCCACTGGGATACCTACACATCGTTTTGCAGGGATCAGAGATGGGGGTTTTTAGAAACCACCCATTCCACCCATTCCACCAGGCATCATTGGAGCGCCGCCGGCATTATCTTTGGTAGGTAGATCAACGATAAGAGCTTCTGTAGTCACAAGAACGCTTGCTACGGAGACCGCACTTTCGAGTGCTACACGTACGACCTTTGCAGGGTCGATGATACCAGCTTTGAACGCATCCACATATTGAAGCTTCCTCGCATCAAAGATTCTGTTGATATCCTTCGATTCAAGTAAGTTGTGAACTATCACAGATGCATCCTCACCCGCATTCTCGACGATCTGAGAGATTGGCGCTTTGAGAGCCGCTTTCACGATATTGATACCAGCCTGCTCATCATCATCATCAGAAGAAAGCTCCTCAAGCACTTTAATTGCATTCAATAAAGTAGCTCCACCACCTGGTACTATACCTTCTTCAACTGCAGCTCGCGTTGCGTGCAATGCATCTTCGACCCTGTCTTTACGCTCTTTTACCTCGACTTCAGTAGCACCACCGACTTTGAGAACTGCGACTCCACCAGCAAGTTTAGCAAGTCTTTCTTGGAGTTTTTCCTTATCGTAATCAGAAGTGGTTTTCTCTATCTGTGTTTTAATTTGATTTACTCTTGCGCTTATAGCATCCTTACTACCGTTTCCGTCGACTATTGTAGTGGAATCTTTGGAAATAATGATACTTTTCGCAGTACCTAGATCTTCCACAGTCAGACTTTCAACGGTGACACCGATATCATCACTGACAAGACTTCTAGCTCCAGTTAGTATTCTGATGTCTTCAAGCATTTCAGCTCTGCGATCGCCAAAGCCTGGAGCTTTAACAGCACATGCTTTGAGACTACCGCGCATCTTGCTGAGAACAAGAGAGGTCAATGCTTCACCTTCAACATCTTCAGCAATGATCACAACTGCCCTATTTGAACGTACAATTGTCTCTAGTAGCGAAACCATCGGCTGTATACTAGACAACTTTTTGTTGGCGATTAGGATATAAGGATTATCGAATTCAACAATCATCTTCTCCGAATTGGTTATGAAATAAGGAGAAACGTATCCTCTATCAAAGACCATACCTTTGACCACGGATACAGAGAACTCTTCGAGGCCTTTACCCTCTTCTACTGTAATAACCCCTTCTTTACCGACTTTATTCATAGCTTCGGCGATTTTATTTCCGATTTCGCTATTGCCGTTAGCTGAAATTGAAGCAACCTGTGCTATCTCTTCCTCTGAGTCTATCTTTTTGGCAATTGATTGAATGTGTTTCACAACTGCATCGCGTGCACGCTTCATTCCGGCCTTTAACTTCATCCTGGACCTCTGAGCAGCAATGTGCTTGTGCGCATTTTTGATCATATTACCAACCAACATAGTTGCAGTTGTCGTACCATCACCCGCCTTCTCATTTGCCTGCGAAGTAGCCTGATTTAAGAGTTCAACTATTTTTGCTACTTTTTCATCTTCCGGTTTCAATGCGTTGATGACTTTATAACCGTCTTTTGTTACTTCCGGGCCACCGTAGGATTTACTCATGATCACCGGTCTGCCTTCTGGTCCAAGAGTCACGCCAGCACTCGAGACAACTAGGTCTGCTGCTTCACGAATGACTTTCTGTAACTGCTCACCACTTATTACTTCGTTTGGCATTATTTACCCTCCTTTACAGCTATAATATCTGATTCTTTCATTACGACGTACTCAACACCATCATGCTCTACTTCGCTGCCTGCCCATTTTCTGTATAGCACGACATCGCCTTCTTTAACACAAACTGGATCAAAAGTACCATTCGAATTTTTAGCTCCCTGGCCAACTGCTACAACTACGCCAATAGTCGGTTTTTTCTTTGCCGAATCAGGGATGTATATACCACTTGCTCCATCCTGCTCCTCTTGAGGCTTTATGAGCACCTGGTCGTGCAGCATTTTCAATCCTATATTCATAGACATCTTTTCTCCTATAAGTTTATCTAAACGTATTTCAATGACCTACAAACACAAATATCGTGATGACTGTTGTATTTTTCAAGATCCTCAGGAGATGTTTTACAATTATTTGCTTGTAAGAAAGCTCAGCCTTTTCCACCGAGCTTACACAGCCGAGATACTATCTTAGATTTTTGTCTCCGCTGGACTTTACTTCGATACACAGATCTATCAACCTCAACTGAAGCATAGTGAATCTACCTTTAACGTGGAGCTTATATTGTCTTTCGATTTTGGGTAAATTTAGAAGCAGTATCTTGGCTGTTTTCCCGCATGAATGATTGGAGGATACATTTTCGATCATCTCCAGATCATAGAACTGGTTTTTCCTGAGACGTTTGACTATTTCATATTTTGGCATACCTTTCGCTGTATCGGAAATGATTTCAAGAACGGCGTTACAGTATTTCATTAAACAGCGTATTATCAACAGACCTTCACTATCTGAGTATTGCTTGATGTGTGAACTAATCTTTTGAGTATCTAAAGTGATGATGCTTCTACAGAGCTCATTTATGGATGGAGAAATACTATCCAGTATGGTGCTCAACGACTCCGCTGTTATTAGTTCATCCTCGAAGTAATATTTGAGTTTTATAATTTCTTCCTCGATCGGGAAATCATTCGCACGGAGATATTTAGTTACGATCCCTACCGCGCTCGGTTCGAAGCGTATAGAATGTTTCCTGGCGTAGTACAGGATTAGATCCTCTAATGTGGCATCATTTTTCGAAAAAGCAATTTTCAGCACATCGCTTCTCTCGCTTTTCAAGGAAAATGGCTCAGTAGAGTACAAACAGAGGAAATGCTCAATTTTTCCTACCTTTGAAATCGGAAACTTATGGTCGTCGTATATAAGGAAGAGCTTCCCGAAACAAGATAAGGATTGAAGCTTCTCTAGCAACATCACATTCGAGCAATCCTTGAATCGGGTATGCTCAACGGTAAGTGAGACTGTATTCCTCAAGAGTGAGATGAACTCCCTGAGATAGGCAAGGTATACTGACTCAGACTGACCTTCGAAGAGGAAAATCCGTTTTGAGGATAAATCCAAAGAAAGAAGCTCAGCTATCTTACTCATAGACTAAAGAAGATCCTTGATCAAGTTGTTGGTGACCTTCACTTTGAATTCATTAACTGCAGTCTGGATCAGCTCACTTAGCATGGAGAACCCCAGTTCTTCACGAATCTTTGCTTCAATTGATGCGAGGACTACTTCATCTGGCTCGGGTTTTCTTTTCTCCAGGACCTTGCCTATGAAGAAGTATTTTTCAGATTCAAAAAGCTTCGTTGTATCACCGACGCTCAAATTGAAGATCTCAGCAATGAAATCATCTGAGTATTCATAGTGTAATCGTTTACTTTTACTGACATCTGGTCTGTACAGATCTATGGTTTGCTCGCGGTGATTATTGGATACCAATTTTTCCTGTAATAATCTGAAAGCAATCTGTTCTTGTTTTCGCGAAGAGACTGCTTTGATTACGGCTGCCCTGACTTTTTCAAACGGTTGTTCAGCCGCTGGCTCTACAGAGGTGACACTGAAAATAATCAGTTCATTAGCAGGACTAACAAGCTCGTGTTGAATGCCTTTCTCCTTTTTGAATATCTCCTCAAGCAGATTACCATCGATGTTAATTGCATTACCCTCTTTATCTCTGGAATCTTTTCCGATTGGGCCAACTCGTTGGAGTTTTATACCGTACTTCTCTTTGAGAGTTTCCCAATCTGCACCTGAGGCAAGGTCTTCACCTATTTGACCGGCTAGCAGACCCAACTTATCCAGAACCATGAACTTAGACAATTCCGCGATACTTTTTTCTTTGTCCGCAGCTGAGACAGGAACAATTTTTACGACTCTATAGAGGTAAAACTTACCCATATCTTTGATGATCAACCACTTATTACCGTCCCATTGGAGACTCTTAGGGAGGAAACTTGGTAAATCTATTTTAAAAGCACCATCTATATGTTTGATATCGTTTGCATAGAACTCGGGATTAGCAGCTATGGATTTCTTCATTCTCTCTGCGTCTTCGCGAGACTCGAACTCTATATAATCGACATAGTATCTTTTCCCTAGTTGTAGACTTTCAAACTTTTTCTGGACTTCTGAATCAGTGACTGAGATGAGTTCTTTTTTAACTGTCTGCTCTGAGATAGTCGCATATTCAGCTGTTCTGTACTCTTCACCGATGAAGCCTCCCTTATTCTCGTTGTAGAAGGATAAAAGTTCGGCCTCTGTCGGTACAGCGACGCTTGGGAGTTCACTCTTATTTACCTTTATCACATCGACCTTCCTGATCTGATACTCCAAGTCATAGAAAAGTCTAGCCAATTTCCCGTAATCCCCTTGAATATGGAAAAAAGGTGTAAAAAGAAATTCCTTTGCTATCTCCTGTTTTACTTTTTCTATGTACTCCCTCTCCGTGAGGTCATTACGATCTAGGAAGTTCTCCAGCTTGGCACGACTAAATTTGTTATCATCGAGGAAGAGCTCATTCCTTTTTATTTTATCGATCGCTATGGAATCGTGAATATGGAGATTCATCCGTTTAAGGAGCTGTGCTATCACTTTCTCCTGAATGAGATTAGTTAACACCATTCTCCCGACCCCCATTTCTTTGAGCTGGGAACTAGAAAGTCCAAAATTGAACATACTTTGGATGTACCTCTCACTTTTTCTGTACTCGGAAAGAAAAGCATCCACAGTGATTTTCTCTCTCCCTACGGATGCTACTACGTCTGAATTTCTTTCTATCAACGCGCCGTTTATTGCTGTACCTAGAAGTGCTAGAATAACGAGCACCAGAACGGACCATTTTGAAAAGAGGATTCTTTTTAGCTGCATAGTAATGAAGATCGAAACAAGCTGGCTGAATAACTTCAGGCAGCTGATTCAAATAATACGTAATAATGCTGGAGAAGCAAGATTCGTCGGGGGATGCGTAAGGGATAGCATACTCGGAAGAAAAATCAGCGATTTTGACATCGCAACGACTTTGGAACCTGAGGAAGCCATGAGTATATTGAGAGCAAATTCATTTACTGCGATCCCGACGGGCTTGAAACATGGCACTTTCACTACTCTGGTGGGTTCGCGCTCTGTGGAAATCACGACACTGAGAAAAGACCTAGAGTGTGATGGACGTCATGCTACCGTTATGTTCACAGAAAACTGGAAAGAGGATGCCAAAAGGCGGGATTTTACTTTCAATGCGTTGTACATGGATATAGATGGCAATGTATATGATTATTTTTCAGGATTGGAAGATCTGAAGTATCGAAGATTGAAATTCGTCGGTGATCCATGTAAGAGAATCGAAGAAGATTATCTAAGAATACTCAGAGTATTTCGATTTCAGGCAAATATATGCAAGCTGCCGATAGGCATGGAGATATTGGAGGCCTGCGAAAAATACAAAGAACAGATTAACCTACTTTCCGGAGAGAGAATACAGGCAGAGATGCTCAAGCTACTTTCCTATGATAATTTCCTGTCTACATTGGAAGCGATGCAATCCGCCAAAGTACTAGAGAGGGTATTCAATACAGAAATACTATTCTCCAAAATAGATGCGGAAAGGACGCATCAATTAAGGGATCCGATAGCCGCACTTGCATTACTCATCAGGAACACGGTTGACAATTATGATCTTCAATGGCTTTACCAGCGGTGGAGATTCTCAAAGAAGATCTATCAAATGCTAGACACTTTGATTCTGGAGAATCATATAGCTTCTCTACAAACAACAGCATCAAGACTCGGAAAAGATCTCGCAAATAAATTGCTCAAGATCCTGTATGCGGAAAACAAAATAAATGACAAAGAATATCAACAATTTTCTGTCGAACTTATTAGTTCTAGTGTTCCCGTTTTTCCTCTATTCGGCAGGGATCTGACACCGCTCGGATACAAAGGCCCTGAGCTAGGAAGGATCTTAAAATATCTGAAAACCTTATGGGAGGAAAGTGGTTGCCGTATGAACAGACAAGAGCTCCTCTCCAGGACAAAGAAGTATGATCCAGACAATATAGGAGAGAGGAATCCAAAACTGCGTTAAGAAAGACGGAAACCTGGCTAAAGAAGAATCTATAGTGAAGTCAGTGGCAGTCTGCCAGATCCATTGCGAAAAAGATTCAAAAAAAATCATCTGCTACGTCCTCCATCTCTAGAAGGATTTTGTACAAACTGTGTGAATCCAGCACTAACATTACTACTGCTACCAATATTCGAAGCAGTACCACTGAAAATACCTAGGCTACTTCGCACTTTCGAGAGACTGAACAGACCTTCCGACTTACCAGGTATCCTAGTAGCAGATTGACTAAATTTTTCACCTCTGATCATATCCAAAAGAGAATCCTTTTGGGATGTAACCAAAGATTGAAGCTTTTTCACCGAAACATTGTTGTGTCCGAATATCCCGCGTGAATTTAATCTAGCGAAAACAGCAGAACTTATCACTCCAGCCTTTACTAGATCTTTCAGAGAGACTTTATTTTCTCTTCTATATATTTGCGCATGCTTCACATTTGATTGTGCAGTTTCTCCGGCTCTACATTTTGGGTCCATTCTTACGGCAATCATACAGATAAGGAGTCTTTTCAGAATTTCCTTAGCATCTTTTTTCTGTCTTGCAGAAGACATTTTGGCAAGAATATCGACATTGATCTCTTCTTCAATCTCTTCTTGCTCATCTTCCAAGTCTCTCTCTACTTCGAGCTCTGACTCCTTTTCCTTCAAACGAACTTGATCTCTCCCACTAATTCCTGGACCATCTTCAACAGTGCTGTATTCGACATTTTCCTCCAATAGCTTTTGACCAATGGGTAAGATCTTAGGTCCACTTATAAGTGCGACGATCCTTTCAATAATATGCAGAGGTAATCCACACATCCTCGCTATTTTTGCTTGTTGCAGATAAAAATATTTGTAGAACCTTTGATAATAGTCCGATTCCGCTCCATCTAACGCTGCCATTGCTTCCATAGCGGAACGTTTTATGTCTTCAAGAATTTCCTGAGCTATCTTTTCTTCAGTATCCACCAGACCTCACTTCGAAGGACCCTTACAAAAGAATTATAGCCAAACAACAAAAAGAAAGCCTAAATAAGTAATGAAAATTCCAATCCAATCGTCAAGAAATAAGTACTATGATAGGAGAGAATCAATAGACTACATCCACCAGATCAAAAGTATCATCTTAAGACACCACAAGAACATCTAAGCTAAGGGACTCATCAGAAACGAAGAGTCATACCCCTCTCTTTCAGATACCGATGCAAAATATCTATGCTAGTGATTCGGAGATCATGTTTTTTAATGAACTCGGTTAAGTAAGGCAATCTGGCGGAATCACCTTGTTCATCCAATATTTCACATATCATCGACTCTGGCTTGAACCCGGCCAAACAGGCAAAAGTGGCGCTACCTTCGGTATGACCCAATCTAGCCTCCAGCCCATCTTTGTCGATCATGAGCGGAAAAACGTGTCCAGGTGACACAAAGTCATCCTTCGTAACGTTATCCTGCACCAAGAGACCCATTGTGCGCACCCGGTCAGCAACGGAGATTCCAGTAGTTACACCCTCCCTCGCTTCTATAGTAGTGACAAATCTCGCAACATTTGGAACATCATCAATCCCGGACCGTCTAAGAAGTGTCAATTCGAGCTTCTTGCAGAGCTCTTCAGTCACACAAACGCATGGAACCCCCCTACAATGGGTAACTGCAAAATTCATGATTTCTCTGGTCAACAACTGGACTGGCACAACTATATCCCCCTCATTCTCCCTATTGCCTGAGTCAACAAGCACGAAGGGCTTCCTTTTTTCTTTAAGCTCTTGCAGTATTTCTTCTACTGTCGAAAACATTTTGTATAGCAACCAGTCCAGTTATAAAATACATCATCTTAACAGGAAAATCCAATTAGCATTGCTGCAGTGAATCCAAAACCAATCCAAGGGAAAAGCTGAATTTTGCTTCTGATAAGCTATTTTTGCATTAGTATACCTATAATACTAGAGTGGAGGAGCTTAAGAGATGCTAATTACTTATACACAAACACGAGGTATTCAGACTTGCGTTGTCTTAAAGTAGTCACGAATCAGTGTTAAACTGCTACGCGTCAGTGATAACAAAGAGAGTGCATAATAAGCTTCAGAACATTACCCACATATTATTCGGAATAACATATAGACTCGGATTACTTTTCCTGATTGTATGCGGTTTGATAAGTAACCCAGAGGAGGCATCCTTCAATGTAGCAGTGGAAAAATCTAGAAATGAAATGCTATTTCTTGGTTCATTTGTAGCAACCTTTTGCATGAATTTCCTAGGTTTAGGATTTTATTTGTTGTGTCTGTTTTTGATCTTCAGTGCAGCCTTTTCAAAAGAAAAAAAAGTACTTTCCATACTATTCATCCTGCTGAGTATCGTGGTACTAGCAAAGCTAACTCCGTCAGAAGAATGGCTCTTTGGATCTTACGGAGGTGTCATTGGATCATTGATAGCAAAGCACTTGAAGTATCCACGCGCGGTCTACTGGTGCATCGCTGGGATGCTGCTAATCGTGACACGAATATTCAATCTCCTAACCCTGCGGAGGATAAGGAAAATACTCAAGAAGATATACCGGCTACTGAAAACGGTCATAGTTGCCATTTGGAGCAAGAGAAAATTCGACTTTCGGAGAAAAGGAACAGAACCCATTACTCCAAACAGCGCTGTTTTATCAGTAGATAGGTTCAAAGAAGAACTTCCAGTTGTCTCGACGTATACCTTTCTCAGGAGAGCGACAGATCAAGAAGAGTCCAGTACTGGACAGCCCGGAAGTAGGGTTCAAGCGTGTGATGAAAGTACAGCAGAAAAGTGCCCCACTGAAGATTGCAATCTTGATGATACTGATCTCTCTATACACTCAGATTACTCCGGTTCTGAGGAGGTAAAAATTACTACCACCCACAATACGTCGAGAGAAAAGAAATCCATATTCCAGAAAGCCAGGGAGGCAGCGAAATTAGGTGGATCAGGAAAAGTAAGGAGTACAATACCGTCCTTGGATCTTCTCAAAAGAGGAAACCCATCGCAAAAATGCGCCGAGGATACTCTAGGCAGAGCTGAGAACCTGAAAAAGGTTCTAGAGGATTTCAAAATAGATTGCAAAATTGTCGAAATCAGTGTGGGTCCGATAGTGACGCTCTATGAACTCCAGCCAGCAGCAGGAATCAAGTCATCCAG
Organism: Neorickettsia helminthoeca str. Oregon; assembly: GCF_000632985.1. NCBI lineage: Bacteria > Pseudomonadati > Pseudomonadota > Alphaproteobacteria > Rickettsiales > Anaplasmataceae > Neorickettsia > Neorickettsia helminthoeca. Next base: position 581,136 of record NZ_CP007481.1, read on the forward strand.
TATAATTTCCCTTTCCACGGACGTTGCAAGAACAATGAGTGCAGTCTCAGCAAGGATTTCCATTATTCCGGGGAGGAACGCAATAGGAATAGAGCTACCAAATAAGCACAGGGAAGTGGTGCTATTGAGGGAACTTTTGGAATCGGAAGTATACAAGGATCAGAATATTGTGCTTCCAATAGCACTTGGAAAGAATATAAGTGGCGAACCTATAGTTGCCGATCTTACAAAAATGCCACACCTTTTAGTTGCTGGAACAACTGGCTCAGGGAAATCCGTGGCAATAAATGCAATGATCCTCTCCTTAATCTACAGGCTGGAACCGCATGAGTGTAAACTTATAATGGTAGATCCAAAAATGTTAGAACTATCCATCTATGATGATATACCGCATTTACTTTCACCGGTTGTAACAGATCCAAAAAAAGCGGTCGTAGCGCTGAAGTGGGTTGTCAAAGAAATGGAGCGACGCTATAAGCTCATGACCAAACTCGCGGTCAGGAACATTGAGAGATACAACAAAAAAGCTGAAGAATTCATCAAAAACAACAAACTCTTCGAATATGAGGAAGCAGTTGGCATAGATCCAACAACAGGCGAAAAATTAACACAAATGAAAAGTATTCAACTTAAGAAACTCCCGCTTATTGTGGTGGTGGTGGACGAGATGGCCGATCTGATGCTTGTTGCTGGAAAAGAAATTGAGACATCCATACAAAGATTAGCGCAGATGGCTAGGGCATCTGGGATCCACATTATCATGGCGACTCAAAGACCATCTGTAGATGTGATCACAGGCGTGATCAAAGCGAATTTCCCAACCAGGATAAGCTTCGCTGTTACCTCGAAGATCGATAGTAGGACCATACTCGGTGAACAGGGGGCAGAACAACTCCTAGGACGCGGAGATATGTTATATATGTCCTCAGGACAGACGCCTATCAGAGTCCATGGTCCGTATGTGAGCGATACTGAAGTCGAAAAAATCGTGGAACATCTAAGAAAATCAGGCATCCCTGAATATGACTGCAGTATCACTCTTGAAGAAAACTCAGATGAAAGTACAGCGATTTGTACATCAGTGGGGGATGATTTTGACTCCCTATACAACCAAGCAGTGGAAATAATAAAGCGTGATAATAAGGTTTCTATAAGTTATATCCAGCGCAAGCTTTCGATTGGATACAATAAGGCTGCCAAACTGGTCGAAAAAATGGAAGAAGAAGGTATTGTGAGCCCTCCTAACCAGGCTGGAAAAAGAAACATTCTTCTTTAGATCGATATGAATGCCATACTTTTTGGATTCACCATCTAAGTTATGGGTGTGACAGTCCTTTCGATCTAGTTGATCGTAACAGTTTAGGTTTGATGGTAAAAATTGCTTTGCTATCACAAAATGCTGTCGCCCTAATAGTAAAAAGTTGCTATTTGAGCGCAGAATTAGTTATAATATTTACGATTACTATCTTTCAATCGGAGGAGGTAGCATTATGCTGAAAAGATATACTAAAAACCGTCATAAGGGACATAATGCAAGGTCCGCTTCTGGTACAGGCTCTTGGTTAACAAGTACTACTCACCAAGATCAACGTGATTCTGGCGAGACTCAATCGGATCATTCAGATCATGACGAAACAGACACAGTCAACACCGGTACCGCAGGTGCTCCGCGCCCTAGCACACCTGAAAGTAGAGGCTTAATGAAAAGTCCTGCGATACGTCTGCGTGAATTATACAATCCCGGAAACGCTGCTACTCAACTATTTGGCCCTATCTGTGCTACTAACAATACCTCACTTGAAAATGACGGAGGAAACCCAGGTGGAGTAGTTAGCAAGGCTGCCTGTGAAGGTTTACAAGGTTGCGGCAGGGGTGCGGCAACAGATAAATAAGAGCGTCTAGTACCTAAAAGGTATTTTCGGGGAAGGATAAAAGCGCAACGGCAGTTTTCTTGCGGTAATTTACTCTAGACCAGCGTGCGCACAGGCGCAGTATAAGTGCAGAAACACCTCAGATAAAAAGCAGCGCTAGAGCGCAGACCGCCTGTGATGCTGTTGTGGGCCAGGATGATGAAGTATGGGCACAAAATAATATGGTCTGGCGCGGCCAATTGTAGCGTACAGAGGAGACTATAAATTCAAGAAAAATGTCCAGAGTGGCGGATTCTCATTCAACTCACACAATAGGAGTAGACTATCGACCGTGAGTGCAAATCTCCAATCGGGCCACGATGGAATACTTCCAGATCGTAGTTGTACACTACTCCGACGTCCCAAGTAATTCAGTATTGCCACGCGGCTCGGAGTAGTATAATCCCAGTGAGCCAAGCATCCTGAATCCCATTTTCTTGTAGAGACCCGCTGAAATCGGATTTATGCAATGAGCAATCACACTCGTACAACCAAGTTCCTTAACCAACACAATCCGCTGTAGTATCATCTGCGCACCGATTCCCTGCCCTCTATATTTGTAATCCAAGCCGTCAGCATAGAAGCAGGCAACTTGATTCTCTAAATAGAAGCCACACACTCCTACGATCTCAGCATCTTTAAATACTAAGAAAAATCTCAGCCTATTGGAATCAGCCCTTTCAATCCCACGGAATGATATCGATACCAGCTCGCTTCTATGGCAGAAAATCCTTGAAGAGAGCCAATCGAATAACTTTAGCTGCTCTGAATTCTCAATTGGAATCAGCTCCACAGAGGAGTCAATTTTATCTACAGGAACGTCATATCGAGAAATATCGAGGAATGCTTTCTTCGGATTACTGGTACATCGAATACCATATTTTTTCAGATATATCCGTAATAGCGTCATTCCCGGCTCAACAGACCAGGACATCTCCCATTGGCGCTCATCGAGATATTCCAAGATTGTTTTCAATTCATTTTCTTGCACCACACTCGAGCAGAAAACATAATTGAACAACGAATCCCTAGCGCAATTGTACACTATCAGATGATCACCTATTTTCATTGTTTCCCCGCCAGAGATTTCTGATAGATAGGAAACATACTGTTGCAAATTCTGTGAATGCAGCCAACCAGCCATACATTAATAAAAAAAGCTTATCAATATCTAACTGGAAGTTCGGTTTTATTCAATACCGTACCCATGACCATGACCTGAACCCATACTAGGAGTGCTATCAGGAGCAACAATAGCAGCCCCACTCATATGTGATGGAGGTGAAACACCCTCCAAACGGAGCACGGCCGCAACTCTATGAGCCGTCTGAGAAAGCTCAGAGTTAAATTCCTGAACCTGCTGTACGACGTTCGGCAAACCAAGGGCACTAAGATCGCTAAGCTTTAGCATCCCTTCCAGGAAATTCCCAGATAACAAACCCATAGCACCACCAACCTGCTGCCCAACCTGGTCAATATTACCGGTTTGCGCAGAAACCACACTCGTATTGACACCCTTAACCGGCTCAGTAAGATTTACAACTCCGCCACTACCGCCTTCCTTAGCCATCTTAGACTGGATCATTGACTGCTGTACCGCCCCGAGACCGCCTCCGCCGCCTACTCCTTCCATAACTGTTGCGTATTAGACTTTTTCTTAATTCTATCACAAGACTGATGAATAATCAGCTAAACACGTAAAATCCACCAACCATCTTGGACTGGATCATTGACTGCTGTACCGCCCCGAGACCGCCTCCGCCGCCTACTCCTTCCATAACTGTTGCGTATTAGACGCTCCAATCGACTTCAAGTCGCGAAGACCAATCTTGGACCCTACTCCAACTAATTTTGGCCCACAGCACAACCGACCCACACTACACTTCCATTGCTGACTTACAGTAGAGGTAGGTAATTTTCTCAGCTAAACTATTCTGCCTGAGCCTTTGAGAAAGAAAATCAAAATCCGTCTCCTCTAAACCCTGATCTTGATTCACGCAGCTATATACGTATACCTCTTTCCCATCTATCACTCTCCTCTGAAGGCATTGTGCACATACACCCTTCATCATACACTGCATCGGTGAGTTCACAGATGCAATTACTTCCACTTCAGGTTTCAAGACATCCCTATTCTCGCGGATGAAAGTCTGCACTGCACGCATAAGCGGCTCCGATCCTATGATAATAATTCGATCTATCGCACCAATCTTAGTGGAAACTGGAAGCTCTTGTGCCTTATATTTATTGAGTGCTTCCACCATATTACAGTTCAGTGAAAGATCGCGTGATCTGTTATACGGAAGTTGTGCCTCATCGCAAACCCATACCACGGCATCAGATGATTCTTCTATAACTTCAGGCTTGAAACGATCTTGTAGCTTCTTATAACCAGCGAAATATATGACCTGACAACCTTTGCGCTTCATTTCCTTGGCGATCGAGAATAATACTGCATTTCCCAATCCGCCCCCGATAAGGAGAACCTTCTCACCAGATGGAATTTCAGTAGGAGAGCCTGATGGACCAGTAAGAATGATTCTTTCGCCGGGCTTGAGGAACCTACACAAATATGATGATGCACCTATCTCTATCACTATCAGGGAAATAATTCCCTTGAGCTTATCCACACAGGATCCAGTTAACGCGATTGGCTCTATCTGAAAGGTATTAGATACTTCGAAATTCTGTAGTTTGTAAAATTGACCTGGCATGAAATTCCAAGCGGCCAGCGGTGCATAAACCTGGATCTCGAAGATATTCTCGGTTAATTCCGCGACATTTATTACTTTTGCAGTCAGCAATTCACTAATCTCCTCAAGGAAGCGCTTATTGATCTCCTTTATACTATCCTTGGAGCCACATGGATCCACACATCTGAAATTCTGATGTTCAATATTGCTAGTCGGTTCAATTCGCATAAGTCTCTCCGTGATCCTGGGATATTTATCCTTTGCGCTCGCCATGGCACCAACAACACTCCCTGAATACTTAGGATCAAGATCGCCAAAGAACGAAAGATTCTCCATATCGGAATACAATTCTGGGACTTCGTCCCTCAATGAAGAATTTGGGCGCGTCCCAGTGGCAATTATCACGCTTCTAGCATTGATGCTAATCATCTTACCCCTATGGAGACACTTTATCGCCTTCACTAAACCATACTCATCTTGAATGATTTCCAAGGGTTCAGTTTCTTCAATGAACTCTATACCTTCAAGCATTGCGCTGTTCAGTTCTTCAAAATTCAATCGATATGCTGGAGAATCCTGAATCCGCTTACGGTAAATTATTTTCACTCCGCCAAGAGATTTTAGGAATTGTGTCTTATCCACTGTCTCCCTTAACGTCCTTGCGTGACTGAGGAATTCATAAGCTATACGTTTTTCCTCTTTGTCCCAGTTTTTTTCTACTTCTGAGCAGCCGTAAACCCCAGAAAGATATTCATAACGTTGTAAGAATTTTTCAACTTGCACCTTATAGTAGGTGAGCGCTTCAGTTGCAGAATCCACTGCAGTGAGTCCGGCTCCTATTACAACCACTGGCATGTGTAGTTGCAAAGTCGCGATAGAGTTCACCTTAAAAGCTCCACTCATCTGAAGATTCATTAGGAAATCTGATGCGAACCTCACTCCTCTGGTAAGGACATTTTTTACATCTGGGATATTCGGATTGCCACTCCCGATACATAGCGCAACATGTCCAAAACCTAATCTACGGCAATCCTTGGCAGAGATATTAGAACCAAAACACACGCCACCAAAAACACGATAATTTGATCGTCTCTCTAAAAGAATTCTGATTAATTTAAGATAATTCTTATTCCATCTAACGGTAATGCCGTATTCCGAGACACCTCCGAAACCATATACTATTCTCTCATCTAGGTTTTCATATAGATCGTTGACATTCTCTATGAGCTCGAAATTTTTACCTCCCAGACCGACATATTTCGTAGGCAGAGGTTCTATCTTTGCCCCATCCACGGCGATCACTGTATGACCATCATTCAAGAGATAGTGCGCAAGTGTGAAGCCTGCTGGCCCAGTCCCAGAAATAAGTACCCTTTTCCCAGAATCCTCACGCGGAAATGGTTGCTCTACTCTAAGAGGGTTCCATCTCGTTAACAGGCTATAAATTTCGAAGCCATAAGGCAGCTCAAGTACTGCATTCAAGATCGCTGTCTCAATCCCAGGAACATTCACTGGTTCTTGCTTTTGATAAATACATGAGCGCATACAATCATTGCATATCCTGTGGCCGGTCGCGGCACACATCGGATTATCTAAGGTCACGACGCTAAGTGCTGCAATGATCTTCCCTTCTGAGTATAGCTTGTTCATCTCAGAGATTTTTTGCCTTAATGGACAACCCTTCAGTAGTATTCCGAGCGGAGATTTGCTGTACTGACCATCCGTGGTACTAAATCCTGTTCTACAGCTATCTTTCTTACGTGTGTGACATACAAGACAATAATTTGTATGATCAACACTATTGCTCTCATCTGGACCTCCATCTGAAAGGCAAAAACTATCACGTGAATGACATCGCCCTTTCTCCAATACTGGAATTCCATCCTTTTCAACACGATTTAGAGAAATTAATTCCTCAAAGTCAAACTTTTTGGGTAGGTGGAATAGAGCTTTATCGCAGCGGGTCTTGAATTTTTCGACCATGTACAGTGCATACTGAGCTGCAATTTCGAGCTCCTTGGAATATTTTTCACGATCTTTCAGCCAGCTGAGAACCTTTTCAGCATAAAGGAGTTCATCAATCTCAGAAATCTGAAGCAACTTCCTTAAATCCCCCTCAATTAAGGACAGTGATATAGTTTTCTCGTATTGCCTGAGAGCAATTCTTTCTATAAAGTTTCGTTTGCATAGGTGTATCGCAGCGGCCCTAATCACAGAAAGAGATTTCTTCTGGAATTCATCTTTGATGCAAAAAAGCTGTACTATGAATTCCTCAACAGCAGTCGCAAGAGCAATAACATCACTTTCAGAGGAAACAGAATTTTTCAAAAATCTCGCATGCAACTTACGCAAACCTTGCGTAGTATATAATTCCTCGATCCTTGTAACATTTGGATTCACAGACATGTTCTCCAGAATAGAAAATCTCGCACACCTATGCTATTGAAGAGCAGCGCCAGAGAGATTATAACACGAACCAGACAGCAGAGCGTCACAAATTCACAAAACCTCAGGTAGGCGTACTAGCCACGCACAGGATAGGATATGTAGGAAGTCACGCCTGAATCGTTGCCATGATCACTGCTTCAGCACACACTTCCCCACCGGCGGAAGCCTCAGTATCGAACTTCCAAAAATTCATGGACTTCTTTATCAAAACCGCTTGCAGGCGCAACTGGGCCCCAGGAGACACAGGTCTTTTAAACTTCACTTTCTCGATGGAGGCGAAAAAGAAAGGTCTGTTATGGTACTCCCGATCTACAGTAAGCATCGCATAAACACCGGCAGCCTGCGCAAGAGATTCAACGATGAGGACTCCGGGAGTAATAGGAAAATCCGGAAAATGTCCCTGAAAAAACCAAGCATCCGGACTCACATCCCAGCGACAAACTATAGAACGAGACTCCCTATTGACTTCCAACACCTCATCCAGAAATAGAAATGGATCTCTGTGAGGAATCAAAGCTTTTATCCCTTCTTTATCTAAGAAAATATCGCCTCCCATAGCGTGACTAACCTCTCTTATTTTCTCTTATTTTTGTCCTGCTTTTTCGAGGAAAGATCTCCTTTTGCAACCTCAGAGGCACTCACATTTGCAACATTACTGGATTTTTCGTTAAGCGCAGTAATGACATCAGCAGTGATATCCAAGACACCAGCAGAACTATACAACGCCTGAGAAGAATTGATAACTAGGTCGAGTTTTTTATCTACAGCATGCTGCCCTATTAACTGCTTTACTTCTTTCCCGATATTTTCAACCTTGGAGATGTACTCAGCCTCCAACTTAGATGCAGCCTCAGCAGCACGTCTCTCAGCTGAAGCAGCCTCGTCGAAAAGAGCGCCTAATTTCTGATTCAGGGACTCCTCCGAAAGTATACCTTTCTGTTCCCGAAGCTCTTTATGTTTCGCATCTAGCTGCTCTTTTTCGGAGACAAATTTCGCCCTGATATCCTCTTGCTTCGACTTGATATCATTGACCAATGCAGCAGCAGAAGGAGAACTCTCAAAAATAGCATTTACATCAACTATCGCGATTTTTAATCCATCAGCAAGGACAACGCCAAAAAATAATGTACAAAACCACACTGAAAAAAGAAATTTATGCATTTATTCGAATCCATTGTAGAACCAGAGCAGAGTGTACATGAAAATACAAACGAAAACCATACTTTCCCAGTACAGCTATGTGAATTAGCGCAGCAGCGCAGATGAATAAATGGCGTGTAAGCGTCACAAAAGAATCCAAAGCAACAATCCGAGGATCATCATTGCTAATGACGTAAGCCAGAATATGAATACGATTTTCCGCTCTTCGAAACCAATACACTCGAAGTGATGATGGATAGGAGCCATTCTAAAAATACGAAATTTTTTTGGAGATAGGCGTAAACCTGAAAGTTGGAGTATCACCGACAAAACTTCTATTAGGAATATGAACCCGAAAAATATCATAAGAATTTCAATCTTAAGAAGGATCGCAATTATCGCGATAATTGCTCCAAGTGCTAGACTTCCAACATCACCCATGAATATCTTGGCTGGTCTCAGATTGAAAGGAATAAAAGCAGCAGCGGCACCGACAATGATAATAATAGTTAGCATCACTTGATGATTGTGCTGTGACACCGCAATCGCTAGCAATCCTATGAGTGCACTTAAGATAGTGGATATTGCTAATCCATCTAATCCATCTGTCAGATTAACAGCGTTAGAGACACCAACAATAAAAAGGACTGCAAAAATGTAATAACACCAACCAAGATCAAGATAGTGTCCTCCGGGGAAAAAAAGATACGTGAGATTCTCGATATGCACCGAATACTTGATCAACAAAATACAAATAGTACCTGCGATGATCTGTAATAAAAGCTTTGTTCGCGGAAGCACTCCGGCATTACTCCCGTACTTTATCTTTGTGAAGTCATCCACGAATCCCACACATGAATAGGAAAAAATCCCGAATATGATGGGAAAAGTTATCCATCCTATGTACACACTGAGAAGTGCTATACCCAGGATAGTTACGGTACAAATCACTAAGCCCCCGAGGGTCGGAGTACATTTTTTCCCCTTATGTCTTGGAAGGTATTCACTGATCGGTTGTACTGCAAGTAATTTCTTCACCAAATCGATAAAAAGTGGAAAAATAGAAATTCCAGCAAGAAAGGGTAAAAGGAAGGCAGCTAAACAGATCCAGAAATTCATATACAATCGTGATTAAGTGCATTAATCATAAAGATCTCGAAACCTAAACAATCAAAACAAAACGCATCTATTGATTATCTACATGTCCTTTCTAGGGAAGCGTAGCCAAATTAAAAGACAACGGGACAAAGTCAGGTTCATACCATTAACATTCCACCATTCACGTGGAAGGTCTGTCCAGTAATGTAACTAGCCATGTCACTCAAAAGAAATGCTGTAATACCGCACAATTCCTGAGGCTCTCCAATGCGCTTCATAGGAATACCATTCAGAACATGACTGTGCTGCTCATCAGTAAGCTTGTCAGTCATGCTCGTCTTGATGAATCCAGGAGCAATACAATTAATCAGCACTCCCTTTGTAGCAAACTCCCTGGCAAAACTCTTGGACATAGCTATCATTCCAGCTTTCGACGCGCAGTAGTTAGCCTGACCAGGATTCCCCATTACCGCAACAACTGACGAAATATTCACAATCCTTCCATATTTCTCCCGCATCATTAGAGCGGCAGCATGCTTATTTAAGATAAAACTGGAAGTCAAATTCACATCAATGATCCTCTGCCAGCACTCGAGATTCATGCGCAAGGACAATTTATCATCAGTCATTCCAGCATTACAGACCATTCCATCAAGACCACCTAATTCATTTTTACAGGCTTCAATGAGCAAGTGAACATTCTTCAAATCTGATAAATCCTGTAAAACGATGCGTGCATCGTTATTGATTGCAGAATTCAAAGTCTTAAGCTTCTCCTCATTCGTACCGGAGATCACGAGACGTGCTCCACAACTATGCAGATATCTTGCTATGGCACTACCTATTCCGCCAGAAGCACCAGTGATCAATATTCTTTTATCCTTCAGGCTAAACTCCATTTCAGCAACTCTATCACAATAAAGCAGACATCAGTCTACCATCAAATACCAGGTAAAAACAGAAATTCCTCGGCGTCATAGACAGAAAATTTCCGAGATTTTTCCATATAAAGACTACCAACATACAACAAAGCTCGATGCCTCACAATGAAATTAAGTATCTGACTCTGATAAGGTTCGGAATTCATGAGAGAAGTAAAGATGAAACTGGAGCAGTCCCATACTAAGATAGTAGGTCCACAGCTTTGAATCCACAATTAAATTATAGGATCCGATATCAGATCTTGAGCATAGCCAGGATTTACGTCAGTTCCGGAAAGGCATTCTGCGCTTCCTGTCTGGCAATCCTATCCACGATCTCATTGTAGTAATCACCGTTATGCGCTTTGACCCAGAACCATTCGATATCATGTAACAATGAGACAGCATGTAATCTTAGCCACATTTCCTTATTTTTGACCGGCTCTTTCGATGAATTATACCATCTGTTTTTCATCCAGCCTTGTATCCAGCTGGTGATCCCCTTGTACACATAGTTACTATCGGTATATAAAGTAATCCTTTGTCCTTTCTCCTCAAATGATTCAAGCGCCTTTATCGCGGCAATAAGCTCCATCTGATTATTCGTGGTACTGATTTCTTTTCCTGAGATTATTCTTTCACCCACCCCTTCTTGAATGATGATAGCTGCCCATCCACCAGGTCCGGGATTCCCTGAACACGCACCATCGGTATATATTATGTATTTTTCCACTTTGGTAATTGCCTCACGTTTAGAACTTCTTTCCATTATTTTTTACAACTTTCTTCCAGCAAGAGATACATATCGCCCCAGCGCCAAGAATCAGCTTGCGGGTCATACAGGGAATAATCATTTTTATCAGATTTTCTCCTTTTTTAGAGCAGTAAGTATCACTATTTCGAAAGTTGCTTTAATCTGACCGTTGGAGAGCCTTTCATATTCCTTGATAATTCTATCGATTGTTCTCCTAGTACTCAGCCCATAATCGATCCCAAACATCGCACCACTTTGCGCGGTTGCGTGTATATCATCGAACAATTTCATCACACTTGAATACTCAACCACTATTTTCTCACTAGCAACCACCGGAACTGAGAAACCAACTCTCTGAAGAAGTCTGCCTGCATCCTTAATATGAATAAACGGAGAGACCCTAGGGACAAAACCCAGATCCATCTCAGCATTGAAGATGGCTTGTTTCAGTTCTGAAAGAGTTTCAGGGCCAAATAGACTTGCAACACATATCCCATCAGGCTTCAGAGTTTCGTGTATACAGGAAAAAACATCCACAAGATTATTCACATGATGCAGAAACATGCCACTGATAACAAGATCAAATTTCCTTACTCCGAGGTCGAAATTATCATCTGCTACAACAATTTTTTCACCTCGAACATACTTAAGCATTTCGTCGCACATGTCGAGATGAGTGATATTCTCAAACCGCAGGTATGGAGCATCCTTCAGAGCCAGTAAGATCTCTCCCCTGTGTGCACCGAGGTTCAGAACATCAGTAAAATTGCCACTTATTTTTTCCAGAAGCAGTTTATATATTTCCTCTAGAAGAAAATAATGTGAGCTCGAGACATCAGCGAAACGCTTCCTACGAGCGACCATCGCTTTTGTGTTAAAGATTAGCTTCAAAACTCTACTTAAACTCTACCTTCAGGATTTTGTAGATTTTCTGTCCATTAGGAAGCTCGATCTCAACTACATCACCAGCTTCTTTATTCATTATTGCCTTTCCTATCGGAGATGAGAGTGAAATTTTTCTTTCCTTTATATTGGACTCAACATTACCGACAATCTGGTAAGTCGTCGAGGTACCATTCTCCAAATTTTCCACAGTTACAGAAGCCCCAAACTTTACCTTATCACCACTCAACTGTGAGACATCTATTATCTCAGCTTTAGCTAGTTGAGACTCCAACTCTAGGATTTTGCCTTCTACGAAACTCTGCTCCTTACGTGCTTCATGATATTCAGCATTCTCCGACAGATCGCCCAACTCTCTTGCTTGAGCAACAGCGGCAATAATGGAGGGTTTCACGACTTTCACAAGATGCTCAAGCTCATCTTTGAGTCTAACATATCCCTCTCTAGTGATTGGTAACTTCTCCATACTCTGCGCTCCTAAGGGAAGACTGAAGCATACTACCCAATTCTGACAGCGCCTCATTCTACAACAAAACCTGCAAAGAGTATACAAACACTCTTGAGCAATTTCCATAACTCATCATCAACAAGGAAGGCTCATAAGGAGTCTTTTTCAGATTGAGTTCGGTATGGGAGCAGCTTCATATAAACTGACTAGGTTCGGGAATAGCTATCAATCGGGGAATTGCGCCATAAAGATCTTTATAATAACATTGAATCACTTATGTTCATTGAGTTACAGAAGATGCCTCCAAAAGAATTTGATGTAGTAGTGATAGGGGGTGGTCCTGCCGGGTATGTATGCAGTATCAAAGCTGCTCAGCTTGGCATGAGAGTCGCCTGCATTGAAAAACGTTCAGTCTTAGGAGGTACCTGTCTGAATGAGGGCTGTATCCCATCAAAGGCTTTGCTTCATTCCTCCTACGCGTACTATTCTGCTAGAAACCACTTCGCTGCCCTGGGGATAGAGTGCTCTGATGTAAAACTAAACCTCGAAAAGATGATGGAAAATAAAACCAAGATAGTGAAAGATCTAGCGCAGGGTATAGATTTCCTATTCAAGAAAAATAAGATCGCCTTATTTCGCGGAGCGGGTAGTATCGTCAATGGAGGCAATCAGAAGTTAGTCAGTATCGATGGCTCTGAGACGGTCCACACAAAATATATTGTTCTTGCTACCGGTTCGGAATCAGCGGAGTTCCCGTTCGTAAAATGCGATGAGAAAAATATCCTCTCTTCGAGAGGGGCGCTGAGTCTGGAGTCAGTTCCGCAAAGCATGATTGTCGTAGGAGGCGGAGCAATAGGCCTTGAAATGGCTTCTGTGTGGTCCAGACTTGGCACAAAAGTCATCCTAATAGAGTTCTGCGATAGGATTGCTGCAGCTTCAGATGGTGAAGTCAGTAGCTATCTTCTGAAATCCTTGAAAAAACAGGGAATAACTTTTCACCTGTCCAGTAGGATCACCAGCATAGAGAGTGGCAATCTAGTTTCAGCATCATTCCAGAAAGACGGAAAAGAGGAAAAAGTCTCGGCAGAAAAAATATTGATTTCAATTGGTAGGAAACCATACTCATCTGATCTTGGAATTGAATTAGAAAAAAATTCTGCTGGCTTCATCAAAGTGGACAAGAATTTCCAGACCAGTGTCCCTGGAATATATGCAGTAGGTGATGTAATACCAGGTCCGATGCTCGCTCACAAAGCAGAAGATGAGGCAATTGCAGTCGCAGAGATACTTGCAGGTAAGTCTGCTCATATAGGTTGGATCCCATCAGTGATATATACACACCCAGAAGTTGCGAGTGTAGGAAAAACAGAGGAGGAACTAAAAGCATTAGACGTACAATATAAAGTTTCCAAATTCCCATTCGCCGCGAACAGCAGGGCAAAGACAACGAACGATACAGAAGGTTTTGTTAAAATACTTGTAGATGAACACGATACTATCCTGGGCGTGCATATAATTGGAGCATCAGCCTCCTCATTAATTGCTGAGGCGGTATTAGCCATGGAATATGGTGCATCAGCCGAGGATATCGCGCGAACTTGCCATTCACACCCTGATTTAAATGAGGCTGTGAAGGAGGCAGCACTCGGAGCATTTTTCAAACCGATTCATTCTTAGCAGTTATTCTCGGAGCGAGTCTAAAGAGTGATCAGGTAGGTTGCTCATCCTGCAACTCTTCCCTCGGAAGTTTCAGGGCCCATTGGGTAGCTCGAGTTCTAGAGCACTCATAGACTTTTTAAGAACTCCAAGTATATCTCCTTAAGTAGGAGAATGTCTTTCAGCGGGGCGCATTCGTTAACTTTATGAGCTGTTTCATTGAGCAATCCAAACTCCAAAACGTTTGTAATTTCACGTAGAAACCTCGCATCTGAAGTACCACCTTTTGTCGTGAATTGCGCCGATATTCCGCTGCACTTGAGTATCGCTGCAGATAACTTATCCGCAAAGGCCGTTTTCTCAGATAGAAATGGCAAGGCTGGATTCTCAGAATACACTATTTCGACTGCAGAGGTTCTACTTACAAATATCGAATCTATCGCTTGTTTTAATCTTTTGACGGTCTGGAGATTATTGAATCTTATATTGAAATTAGTAGAAACTTTTCCCGGTATGACATTCGTGGATGGATTATCGACATCAATACTCGTAATCTCGCAGTGAGATGGCGGAAAAAACTCATTTCCATTGTCAAATTTATGATCTCTCAACCTTACAAGGGCATCCAACATCTCTGGGATGGGATTATTTGCTTTTTCGTGGTATGCAACATGCCCCTGGATCCCAGAATACGAAACAGCGACATTCAGGGAGCCACGCCTTCCTATCTTGATGGAGTCTCCAATCTTGGATTCGCAAGTTGGCTCCCCAACTATACAATCATGTATCACATAGCCACCCTGCCTAAGATATCGAATCATTGGTAGCATTCCATTACTACTGGACATTTCTTCATCACTAGTGAGTATCACTCCAATGTTTAATTGGGAGTCATAATTGTCCAGGAACTCGAAAAGTGCCGTAATGAAAGATGCTATGGCACCTTTCATATCGACAACACCTCGACCATAGATTGTTTCAGAAATCACTTCTCCAACAAACGGATTGCATATCCATAAACCGGAATCCGCCGCAGGAACAACATCGACGTGACCCGCAAAACATAAATGAATTTTTCGCGAATCCTTATTATGTACCAGGAGATTTCTTATACCATCGGACTCAAGGATTGTCACTACGAATCCGCGCTGCTCGAAAAGATTTGAAAGGAATCGTATTGCACCACCACAGCCAGGTGAGATTCCCTTATAAGTCAGCAGCGATTTCAATAGTTCGAACAACATCTATAGCAGTCCCTTGTGAAGAATATGAAAGGCTAACATAGCATCGCAGCACTTCTGTTTTGATATAATACACAAGACTCCTACATACGCCGCTAGTGCACAAGTGTCTTTTCCACCCCTCCAGCAACTACTTCAATAGCAATACCAGAAGAATCGCAGTTAGCTTCTCTTTGCTTCTGTTGTAACAACAAATCCAATATTTCATTGAGACGCGTAATGCTCTCTCTGGATTCAACGCGCTCGACAGAGATCACAAAATAATAAAAAGATCCCATAACAAGAAAAACCACCATCAATCCCATATAAACCCACATATCGAGCTTCCCCGATTTATAACAGAATGGTGTTACAGCTAAGCCCACCCCACTGGCTATCTGCATCAGAATCTCAGCAATAAAAACGTTTCTATTAAAGCTCTTCCTAGTTCTACAAGAAGGAAAGCTAGTGGCAGATTTTGATAAGAGTAAATCTGCCTTAGCACTGGCATCCTCCATGGCGCAAGAAATACACCTTCTTCTATAGCTCGAATAGAGGGCGGAAAACGAAACAAGTAACTGAAGTGCAACAGCACAAAGAATAAATACGGATGCGTCGATCTTATTTTTCACATAAAGCAGGTTTAATGGGAGAACCAACACCTTTATTGTTGTAATGAACAAGACTTCGAGTATTGTCGTTACTCGTCTCCTAGACTTAGGTGATAACTTCATTTGAGCCATCTAATCATTCCTTTTCATCCTTTTCCTTACATTTGGATCTAGTTCTTTCTTACGCAATCGCAGTGAGGAAGGAGTCACCTCTACAAGCTCATCATCATTGATATATGACATCATCTCTTCCAGTGTCATGATTCTAGGCGGACTAAGTCTGACTGCTTCATCGCTTCCTGCAGCGCGGATATTAGTAAGCTGCTTACCTTTCAGGACATTGACCTCGAGATCATTGCTTCTGTTGTGTTCACCTACTATCATACCGCAGTAGACCGGGTCCTGTGGCTTTACGAACATTATTCCCCTATCCTGAAGATTAAATAGCGCGTAAGCAACTGCTTCTCCCTGACCATTAGAGATCAGTACCCCACTGGATCTACTTTCTATCTTACCAGAATACGGCGCGTAACCATGAAACACCTTATTTAAGATACCAGTACCCCTAGTATCTGATAAAAACTGCCCATGATATCCTATCAAGGATCGTGAAGGAATATGATAAACAAGTCTTACTCTGCCGCCGGGATAGTTATCCATGGATTGCATAATACCTTTCCGGGTATTCAGGGTTTCCATGACTATTCCTGCGTATTCCTCATCCAAGTCGACCGTCAGCTCCTCAATAGGCTCCAGTTTTTGCCCGTTCTCATCCAGCCTTATCACGACTCTCGGACGCGAAACCGATAACTCAAAACCTTCTTTTCGCATATTCTCAATAAGTACTCCAAGCTGGAGCTCCCCACGACCTCGCACTTCGTACTGTCCTTCGCCCTTTTCTTCCAGATTAATCGATACGTTGGTTTTCACTTCTTGTAGAAGCCTATCCAGTATCACGCGGGAAGTTAACTTATCTCCGTCTCTGCCTGTAAGCGGTGAGGTATTAACAGAAACATTAATAGAAATAGTCGTCGGATCGATAGGTATAGCAGCAATAGGATCAGTCACCGAAGGATCACAAATAGTATCAGTAACCGAAGCTTCGGATACTCCCGCAATCGCTATAATTTCCCCAGCTTGTGCGCTATCAGCATTTCTCTTGCCCATGCCTTCAAAAATTTGCAATTTTGTCAAACGGGCATTTTCCACTAATTCGCCTTTTAAGTTGATCGCTTTGACACTCGCATTTGCAGCAATGGAGCCTTTTTCGATTTTTCCTATTAAAATTCTACCGACAAAGTTATCATTCTCCAGCATCGTCACAAGCATTG
Source organism: Neorickettsia helminthoeca str. Oregon (assembly GCF_000632985.1). Classification (NCBI taxonomy): domain Bacteria; kingdom Pseudomonadati; phylum Pseudomonadota; class Alphaproteobacteria; order Rickettsiales; family Anaplasmataceae; genus Neorickettsia; species Neorickettsia helminthoeca. Next base: position 598,268 of record NZ_CP007481.1, read on the forward strand.
AAAATGGAGCCTTGTAATCGTATTCCCGGACGGGTGTGTACTCCATAATTGTCTCCAGCAACGGAATAAGATTATCCTTAGGATCATTTAAATCACGTATACACCAACCGTCTCTCCCTGAAGCATATAAAACTGGAAAATCTAATTGCTCATCATTTGCATCAAGGCTGAGGAAAAGATCAGAGATTTCATTAACTACCTCCTCCAACCTGCGATCAGGTCTATCGACTTTATTCACTATCACTATAGGTCTGAGACCACTTTTCAATGCCTTGGATAAGACGAACTTCGTTTGTGGCATCACACCTTCTGCGCTGTCCACGAGCAACAACACCGAATCCGCCATAGACATGATCCTCTCAACTTCCCCACCGAAATCAGAGTGACCTGGTGTATCTATCAGGTTGATTTTCGTTTCTTTATAGTAGATGGATGCAACTTTCGAAAACATGGTGATACCACGTTTCTGCTCTAGTGGATTCCTATCCATACCTAGATCATCCAAGACATTGCTCTGACGCAATAAATTATTTGTTAGAGTTGTTTTACCATGATCAACATGTGCTATGACAGCGGTGTTCAGAACTTTCTTATACATTTCAAAATAGAATGCGCTTGGGAGATTATAACACAATAAAATGCAAGGTACTGAGAGTTATTTGGTGGTTATCGAGTGAATATTTTTTTGTGGAACCGTAATAAAGCATGTCACGATAATGTTAATTACTATGTTTTATTTTTGTATGTTCACTAGGGGAGGTTCAAATGTTTCATAGCCGGCATATATGAAGTTGTATCTATTGAGGTGGACTTCGGTACGCTTTTATCTGCATAGATACTGATATTTTGAACATCGGAGTTGCTGTACTGGGAATAAATCGGCAATGCTCAGCTACGGTCAGGAGTTATATATACAGGCTTCCATCTTTCGAATGGTAGAGATGTGACTAATCAACAAGATGTAGTAGAATCTCTGGATTGACAGTGACTTACACTACCCACATGTCTGAGACCTTGATGATTATCGATGCCTATAATTTCTTATTCAGTGCTTACTTCGCTTTACCTAATCTGACACACAACGAACTGCCTGTAGGTGCGGTATATGGTTTTATCAATATTCTTCTGAAACACTTGAGAAGTAAACCAGACTATTTAGTGGTTGCTTTGGATACTGGTAAGTCGACTTTCCGGGAAGTGCTATATGATGCTTACAAAGCGAATAGGCCCCCAGTCCCTGGGAACTTGACTCCACAATTTTCTCTATTGAGGGAGTGCATAGATGCCCTCAATTTGAACTCATTGGAGGTACACGGATTTGAGGCTGATGACGTAATTGCAAGTTTAGTAAAAAAATTCCAGGGAAGTGACTTGAAGATTGTCATACTGTCTACGGATAAAGATCTAATGCAACTTGTCAATGAAAACGTATATATAGTCAATCCTATAAAAAACAAAATCATCGGAACAAATGAAGTCAAGGAGAAGTTTGGAATTTTCCCTATTCAGATTGCGGATTTTCTAGCACTTATCGGAGATGCATCTGATAATATACCAGGAGTCCCAGGAATCGGAATAAAAACAGCTGCAAAATTACTTAATACTTTTGGTTCAATAGATAACTTCAAAATCGAGGAAATTTCACCATCAAGAATCAGGGAAAATCTACTTAGATACAGCGACCAACTAACTCTGTCAAAAAAACTGGTCTCACTTGCAGACAATATAGAAAT